>CAZXAI010000035.1:0-13214 GCA_964638265.1 uncultured Zetaproteobacteria bacterium | reverse complement strand
CCAATTCAATCGCCCGCCGCATCAATGCTTCGACATGTTTATTGATTCCCAAAGCTACAACCTCCGGGGTGGAAATCACCCTGATAGGAAGCATAGTATATCGCCATGCTGATTACCATATCACCCGCCAAAAAACTGGATGACGCCACCCCGCCCCCGGTTGCTGATTATACCCTGCCCGAACACCTGGACAGGGCGCAGACGCTGATCGACATCATGCGCGACAAGGACAGTTTCGAAATCGCCGAGCTGATGAAGCTGTCGATGAAACTGGCCGATTTGAATATGCAGCGCTATCAGGACTGGCATACGCCGTTCACACCGGACAATGCCAAACAGGCCCTGTTCGCGTTTTGCGGCGATGTCTATCAGGGGCTGGATGCAGCCTCGCTGAGCGCCGATGATATCGATTTCGCCCAACAGCATCTGCGCATCCTGTCCGGCCTGTACGGCGTCTTGCGTCCGCTGGATTTGATGCAGCCCTACCGGCTCGAAATGGGCACCAGACTCAGTACGGACTACGGACGCAACCTGTATGCATTCTGGGGTGATGTGATTACCGAATCCATCAATCGGGCCCTGGCCGACCAGGGCGATGATATCCTCATCAACCTCGCCTCCAATGAATATTTCTCATCCATCCGCACAGCCGATATCAGGGGCCGTATTATCACGCCGGTATTCAAGGAATTGCGCAACGGCGCCTATCGCATCATCAGCTTCAATGCCAAAAAAGCGCGCGGCCTGATGAGCCGTTTCATCATTGAGCACCGCATCAGAGATCCGGCGATGCTTAAAACATTCGATCTGGCCGATTACAGCTTCAATACGGCGCTCTCATCACCGGATGAATTCATTTTTACGCGTTAACATGAAACAAATACGCGCCTGCCAATTGATATTGACTTCATATTGAGCCGGCCAGAGTATCGGCGTCTTCATGTTCAGGCTTGCCCTGCAATGAAAATAGGCAGTGGTGGGTGGCAGCATTGTGTCCGGTATACAGAAACGTTTATTCTATGGTGAGTTGATTTGAATTATTTCATGCTGTTGCTAATACCTGCTGCATATTTCTTGTATCGAAGATCTGTGACGCTGCTGCATGTATTTCAGCAACACGAATATGACGGCGTCCGGTTTGTGCAATGGATTTTTTCCAGCAAATCATTTGACTCACACATATCACTGGCTCTTGGCGCGCTATTTGTGCTGGCTGCAGGGCTTGGTCTTGATGCGCTCTATGTTGCGATTGCTGCAGCTATCATAGTGTTTCTGCTGGCGTTTATTGAGGATGACCCGGTCAGGACTGGCAAGAAACCACTTGTATTAACCAATCGCGCCAAACGTATTTTATGGGTTGAATGTGCTTGCGCCATTATCGTGCTGGTTTCCGGCGCTTGTGCTCTCCTGATAATACAGCCGGGCTCCGTCGCGGTGTTGCTATTGTATATGATCGTAGTGACGCAAGCGCTGCCTCTGTTTTTTCCGCTGTCCAACCTTGTACTGTCGCCTGTGGAAAATGGTATTCAAACAAAGATTCTCGATAAGGCAAAGGCGAAACTGCATGCGTGTAATCCTGTCGTGATCGGGATTACAGGCTCGTATGGGAAAACATCTACGAAAAGTATTCTGTACCATATTTTGTCATCATGCGCATCATCTCTGGCTACGCCTGGCAGCGTCAATACCACAATGGGCATTTCCCGTGTTATTTTGGAAACATTGTCTGATCGGCATGCGTATTTTATCGTGGAAATGGGCGCTTATGGCTCGGGCTCTATCGACAGCTTATGCGAGCTGGTCGCACCGAATGCCGGCATTATCACCAGGATCGGCACTGCGCACTTTGAACGTTTTAAACAGATAGATGTAACAATCAGGGCAAAACTGGAATTGGGCGACAGCGTGCTGGAACGTGATGGCAGCATGGTTGTATTCGATTCGAGCGAGTTGTTTTTATCCGAGGCCAAGCGACGGCTTGCCGGTGATCATGTTTTTGTGGTGAAAGATGAGCATGCCAGTGGTATCGATGTAGGGCATCCGGTCTTGATTGATGGTGAGAGCATTGACGAGAACGGTTTACGCTTTACATTGCATTATCAGGGGCGGGCCATCGACATTGCGGCGCCGGTATATGGCCGTCATCAGGCCGAGAATATCGCGTTAGCCGTTACGTTATCACTGTCGCTGGGTTTTGACGAAGCCAATATCCTGGCCGCATTGCAAAGCCTGCCGCAGGTCGCTCACCGCATGGAAGTGAAGAAAAGCCGCCTGTCGCCCACATTGATTGATGACGCTTACAACTCAAATCCGGAAGGGTTTATGTCGGCGCTGGAAACGCTGGGGAGATTAAAGCAGTCGGGCAAGGCCGTACTGCTAACGCCGGGTATGGTTGAACTGGGGGCGATGCATGAGCAGGAGCATCAACGCGTCGGAAAGTTTGGCGGGCCCATCCTGGATCTGGTCTTGCTCGTCCAGCCGGATCGCATCACATCGTTTGTTGAAGGGCTCCGCTCTGGTGGTTATATGGGCGATATCCATGAATTTGAGAGTTTTGATGCGGCATGGGCGTGGGCGAAGGAACACCTGGATGCCAGTGATGTGATTCTGATTGAGAATGATTTACCTGATATCTATGAGAAAACGCTGCGGATTTGATGTTGACCGGCAGCCTGGAGTCTTGCTATTTTTGACGTGGTTATACCCGATATTGGCAACCAGATGTGGGCGGCAATGAACCGGGCGACCCAGGCCGATTTTTCGGAGATAGCTTTTTACGGGTCGGTGTCCCGTCTGCCTGAAAGCGCGTGAAGGTATGGCTGGCTTATGCGTAAAGAAATAATCAATAATATCACCGTGCACTGGTTCAATGAGTCAGCACCGGCTGGTGACAGGAGTGTCCCGCTGTTATGGTTGCATGGCTGGGGGCAGAGCGGCGCCTGTTTTACGTCGTTAGCGACAGCATGCACCAGGGGTGTGAGCGCGGCCATTGATTTTCCGGGTTTCGGCGAATCTCCCATGCCGGATACAGCATGGGGTAGCGAGGAATATGCCCGGGCCGTTGAAGCGTTAATCAGAACCGGGTTTCATGGGAAGGTCTGCCTTATCGGCCATTCATTTGGTGCCCGCATTGCCGTTCAACTGGCCGCGAAACATCCGCAGCTGATCGCCGGTATTGTATTGATATCCGGGGCCGGACTGCCGCCTCGCCGTAGTGTATGGAAGCGTACCCGGATCGCGGGTATTAAATCAATGTTGCGTGCTGCGGGCATATTCGATCAGTGTATGGACAGTAAGATGCGCAAGCGGGTGTCCGCATATTTCGGCAGTGCGGATTACAATGCTGCTGGAGCGCTGCGCCCTATCCTGGTCAATGTAGTCAATGAGGATTTGAGCGACATTGCTGCCCGTATTGATGTGCCAGCCCTGCTGCTGTATGGAGAACAGGACGAGGAAACCCCGCCGGAAATGGGGGAGCGTTACCGCGCCTTGATTCCACATTCCGAGCTGGTTGTGCTGCCCAAGTTTGCCCACCTGAACATTCTCTCCGATGGCCGGCACCAGTTGGCCAATTTGATCGGTCAGTTTGTCAGAACAGTGAGTATGAATCGCTAGCATGCCCTGTACTGGTTTTGTCCCGATGACGGGCAAGACCTTCATCGATGATGTGATCCAGCATTGCTGTGAAGCCGACGGGTTTGGCGCTGTTTTCCCATAAATAATAAGCCAGCGAGCCTGGTATGGTGTTCACCTCGTTGAGCCACAGCTCACCACTTTGTGCATTGGCGAGGAAATCGATGCGCACTGAACCGCCCAGTTTCAGGGCTGAAAATATTTTTTTGGCAGTATCCGTAATCGTCTGTCGCTGGTCTGTTGTCAGCTCATCCGGATTGAACTGTCTGGATGTGTTCAGGAGACCCTCGCTGATATTGATGTCGAACTTACTGGCCTGGGATTCGCCATCCGAGGCGTATTTACTGTTGAAGTCCAGAATATCCGCGTCAGTAACAGGCCTCTCGATCACGCTGAGCTCAGGCTCTGCACTGAAAGCGCTGGAAACGGCAACATTGTATTCGACCAGATTGTCCACAAATGGTTCTATGATACCGCTGTCACACAGTTCCAGCGTTTTCCGGATGGCAATTTCCACTTCCACCGCCGTGGCGCAACGGTACACGCCGATGCTGCTACCCAGCGAGTTGGCTTTGACGCAGCATGGTAGCGGGGCGTTGCCCGCCAGTGTTTTGATGTGTTCGGGGCGTGTCACAAGCGCTTTGCTGAAAGAGACGGCATCTAAAACAGGCAGGTGCAGTGCTTTGGCAATCAGTTTTGTGGCACGTTTGTCCATACAGACAGCCGACCCGAAAACGCCAGAACCCACAAAGGGAATGCCGGCTACCTCAAAGAGCCCCTGTATGGCACCATTTTCACCATTGTCGCCATGCAGGGCCGGAAACACAAGATCGAACCGGATGTGCTTCGTTGGCATGAGGCTGAACTTTTTATGGGTGATAAAAGATGGCTCGGCAGTATTTTTTTGCGGCACTGGTAAAAACACTTCATCGAGCCGGGCGATGTCCTGTTCGTTGATGGGAAAGTGCTTGCGTTCCAGCAAGTAATCGCCGCAGAACCAGCGGTTGTCGCGACTGATATAAACAGGCAGCACATCGTAGCGGGTAGAATCCAGTGCATGGGCGATTTGCAATCCAGTGATGACACTTACATCATGCTCCAGGGAGGTGCCGCCAAACAAAACTGCAATGATTTTCTTGTCCATGATTCATACCCTTGGGAGAGACTTGTTAGTATACAGACAGGCAATGCTGCTGTCTGCTCAAGGGATTGGCAATTATAAGCTGACCGCAGCAACAGATTAACGCGCATGGATTTCTTCCAGCTCATGCGGTGAAACAATACGCGGGGCGGGAAAATTCCATGCCGCCGCCATGTCTGTCAAACCGGATTCCCAGGCGCCAAAATCGCAAGCCGTAAACACTGTCGTTCTGATAGCATTGCAAGCCGATTTCATCGGCAGCAACCGCATTCTGCGGCTGTGCCTTATGCCGAACCGCGCAACTCAGGGCTCTCTACCCACATTACCCCACTCGCTAATCGTAAGGAAAACATCGGGATTATCTGCGCCTGGTGTGGCGATCATGCAAACATAGTTGAAAAGTGGGGTTGACAAGGGTGGCAGGGTGGCCACTATTGGGGTTTAGTGGGTAATAGTGGGTAAATAGACCACGCCATGCGATGGGAGAGGGCCGGCAGACAATGTTTCAGGGTGAGTTTGGCAATAATATGGATGACAAGGGGCGCGTAAGTATCCCCGCCGCCTTCCGTGAAGTGCTGAAAAACTGCCATGCTGAAAACCAGTTAATTATTACCCGTACGCCACATTTTCGTTGCCTGGTGGCTTACCCCAAGCGTGAATGGAATCGTTTGCAGAAGCGCATCAGTTCGACGCCGCCCAGTGAAAGCCTGCGGGCTTATAAGCATATTGTGTACAGCTCTGCGCAGGAATTTATGCCTGATCGTCAGGGCCGGGTACTCCTCTCCCCGGCCCTGCGCGATTACGCATCGCTGTCCCGCAACGTACAGTTTGTCGGTGACGGTGAAACATTTCAGATTTGGGATAAATCCGGCTGGGATGAGCGCCTGGAAGCAGCGCTGGCACTGGCCAAAAACTTTGAGTTGAGTTTGTAATGTGGCCGATTCAGAGACAGGCAACGCGCTATACCCCGAACATATCCCGGTACTCCGTGATGCATTTATTGATGCCATCCTCTCCGATCCGGAGGGGCATTATGTCGATTGCACCTTCGGTCGCGGCGGCCACAGCAGAGCCTTGCTCGCACGCTTGTCGGACAAGGGGCGTCTGCTTGCCCTCGACCGCGATCCTGAGGCTGTTGCAGCAGGAGAAGCACTGGCGCACGAGGACGCCCGCTTCAGCATCCGCCACAGTGATTTCGCTCAGCTCGACCAGACGCTGGAAAGCGAGGGTTGGTCCCAGGTGACCGGCATTGGTTTCGACCTCGGGGTGTCTTCACCGCAGGTGGACAATGCAGCGCGCGGTTTTTCATTCAGGCATGACGGGCCGCTGGATATGCGCATGGATACCGCCAGCGGGCAGCCGCTGGGTCAGATGCTCGAACGCGTGTCCGAACGGGAGCTGGTGGATCTGTTGCGCAGCTTTGGCGATGAACGCTATGCGCGGCGCATTGCCGCCGGTATTTTGAAGGCGGTTCATGCCGGCACGCTGCGTTCGACTGCCGATCTGGAAAATATCTGTTTCCATGCCGTGCCCAAACAGGCGCGATTCGGCAAAACGCACCCGGCCACGCGCACCTTTCAGGCTCTGCGTATCTGGGTGAACGGGGAAATGGATCAAATCGACGCCGGTATTCAGGCCGCCATGGCGCATTTGCAGCCGGGCGGCAAGCTGGCGGTCATTTCATTCCATTCCGGTGAGGATCGCCGTATTCGCGATCTGATTGACGCGCAGGTCAATGCCTGTATCTGCCCGCCGGAAATGCCGGTGTGTATGTGTGGCAAACAGCCGACCATGCGCTGGTTGCAGAAAAAACCGCTACGGGCAGATGCACAGGAACTGGCTGAAAATCCGCGCAGTCGCTCGTCGATGTTGCGGGTGGCGCAGCGGTTGACTGCTGCTGAAGCTGTGAAACAGGCCGGTTATAGCGCCTCTGACCTGATGCGCGGCGAGCTGCACTGATGCGCGGTTTGAAGCTATGGATGATGATTCCGCTCTGCCTGGCGGTGCTGGCCGGAGCGCAAATCTGGTTATCGCATGTACGCAACGAAGTATCGCTGCAGACGCAGCGGCTGGTGGCGGCGCAAAAAGTGGTGCGGCAGGAATCCAGCAAGTTGAGACTGGAGGTGGCCAGCCTGAGTCGCCCGGAACGCCTGCGTGAATATGCCATGACCCGGCTGGGTATGGCGCCGCCAACACCGATGCAGGTCATTCACCAGTGAATCCCATCGAAAAATCCAAGGCCAGAGCCAGCGACAACGTATTCATTCGCCGCCGTATTGAGGCGGTTGCCGGACTGTTGGTGCTGGGCCTGGTGCTGTTGCTGGTGCGCGCGGTGGATTTGCAATGGCTGCAGGCGGACAGTCTGCGCGCCAAAGCGGAAAAGCAGCGTTATCGCGAATATACCATGATGGCTCCGCGCGGGCCTATTCTGGATCAGAAAGGGCGTACGCTGGCGGAAAGCGTGGAAGTGCCGTCTATTGCCGCCATAGCGGATGAAGTGCCCGCTGATCGTATCCGGGCATTGGCGCGGGTGCTGGGCATGCCCGTTAAAAGAGTAAGGCATAAACTGCGCAAGCGCACCGGTTTTGTATGGCTGGCGCGGCAGTTGCCGCCGGCAGTGGCGGATAACGTGATGGCGTTGAATATCCCGGGCGTGCGGCGTGAACAGGAATGGCGTCGTTATCAGCCGCTCGGCCCGCAGACCGGGCATTTGCTGGGTTTTGTCGGTATTGACGGGCGCGGGCTGGAGGGCGTGGAGCGCACCTGGAATGCATCGCTGAGCGGAAAACCGGGTCTGCGACAGGTTCGGCGTGATGCGCGCGGCCAGTCCTTGCCGAACAGCAGCTGGATTCGCAAACCGGTGCCGGGCAAGGCGTTGACGCTCACGATTGATGCCACCATCCAGAGTCTGGCCTATGCGGCTCTGGCCGAGGCAGTGCACCAGCAACGCGCCAAGGGCGGTTCGGTGGTGGTCATGCGTCCGCACGACGGGGCGATTTTGGCTATGGTCAACTGGCCGGGATATAATCCGAATAATTATCGTCATTTTCATCCGGGCGAATGGCGCAATCGAGCCATTACCGATGTGTTCGAGCCGGGCTCCACCATGAAGCCGTTTACCATTGCAGCGGCACTCAATTCCGGGCGCTGGCAGCCGGATTCGCGCATTTTCTGTGAAAATGGTTCCATGCGTGTGGCCGATTATACCATTCACGATGACCACAAGGCCGGCTGGCTGGATGTCACCGGCGTGCTGATGCATTCGAGCAATATCGGGGCGGCCAAGATGGCTCTGGATATCGGTTCGCGTTCACTCTATAACACACTGACGCAAGTGGGCTTTGGTCGCCGCAGCGGTACCGGTTTGAGCGGAGAATCGCCCGGCATTGTACTGCCCCCCGATCGCTGGGGGCCTGTTGAAACATCGAACATCGCATTCGGGCAGGGAATCGCTGTCACGCCGTTGCAACTCGCAACGGCATTTTCCGTATTGGCCAATGATGGAAAATACGTGGCACCGGTATTGTTTGTGGATCGGCTGGGTATGAAGCCTCAGGTGCAGGTCATCAAGAAAAAAATCGCCCGTCAGGTGGTGAGAATGCTGGAATTTGCGACCGGCGAAGATGGCACCGGCCACAAGGCGGTGCCGGTCGGTTACCGGGTAGGCGGCAAGACGGGGACGGCGCAAAAACCCAATCGACGGGGCGGCTACAGCAAGGGCAAATACAATGCCGTGTTTGCCGGACTGGCTCCGATTGATAATCCGCAGCTGGTGATTGTCGT
Organism: uncultured Zetaproteobacteria bacterium; assembly: GCA_964638265.1. Lineage (GTDB taxonomy): Bacteria > Pseudomonadota > Zetaproteobacteria > Mariprofundales > Mariprofundaceae > Mariprofundus. The sequence goes on along the minus strand of CAZXAI010000035.1, from coordinate 4,657 downwards.
GCTGGTGGATGAGCCGAAAAAGAGTATTTATGGCGGCCAGGTGGCGGCGCCGGTGTTCCGTCATATCGCCGAATCCGTGTTGCCGTATTTGGGCGTATCGGCGCGTATTGAAGATCAAACCGCCTGGCGCACCACGCCGATTGCTGCTGAGCAGCCGGCCTACGCAGCCAACTCCGTGACCGGTATGTCGATGCGCGAAGTCAGGCGTTTTGCTGCCGGTCGGGGCTTGCGATTGCATGTGCACGGTTCCGGCTGGGTCAGGAAGCAGCGGCCTGCCAGTAGCGCGGGGCTGGAGCAGGGCGATGAGTTGGAGGTGTGGTTAGGTGAGTAGCCCTGATTTCGCTCAAACACGCGCCACCGAATTAGCGCGCGGTTTTTCACTACAGGAACTGGGCAAACGACTCGGCAAGTTCGAAGGGGAGCCGGGCGGTGATGGGGATACCCTGATCACCGGCATTTGCGATGATTCCCGTTTTGCCCGTCCCGGCTATGCCATGCTGTGCATGCCGCGCAGTCAACACCATGCCAGTGCATATGCCGCATTAGCCGAACAGAATGGCGCCACAGCCATCATCAGTATCAGCGTGGATGTTGATACCGAATTGCCGCATTTACATCTGGATACGATGGCGCAGGCCGGTCAGCTATTGCGCCGCCTGTTTCAAACCGAAGGGGCGGGCAGCCATGTGTACGGCATTACCGGCACCGATGGTAAAACCAGTATCGCCTGGATGTTGCGTGAAGCCCTGAGCCGCTATCAGGACAAACCGGTGTGGAGTTGCGGCACGCTGGGCTGGATGAAAAGCCCCGATGATATACGCGATATCGGCAATACCACGCCCTCGTTGCTAACCCTGCACGCCATGCTGGCTTCAGCCTGTCTGGAGCATGTGCATGCCGTGGTGTGTGAAATTTCATCGCATGGCATCGCCCAGCAACGCATTGCCGGACTGGATTTCAAGACGGCTATCTGGGCCAATATGGGGCATGATCACTTGCAGGATCATGGCGGTTATCCGGCCTATCTGGCCACCAAGGCGGGATTCCTGCAGCAGACTGCGGCCCATGGCGGCAATGTGGTGACCAATGCCGATCATGCCGATATTCGCACCTATGCGCCTGATCAGAGCTGCTGGTACGGGCGCGGACTGTTTCGCGATGATGTCGATCTGGCCTGGGAGCAGGAGTTGCCGGGGCTGTTGCGTTTGAAGAGCGGCGCGGAAGAAGTTGTGATTGAGGATATTCCGCTGGGTGATTTTCATGCCGAGAATGTGGCCTGTACAGCGCTGACGCTGATGGTGTCGATGGCTGTTCCACTCGCAGACCTGCCCGCCTTGCTGAGTAATATCAGCGCACCGCCGGGGCGTATGCAGGAACTCGATGCCGGTTACGGGCAGGTGTATATCGATTATGCGCATACGCCGGAAGCGCTGCAGCGTTGCCTGCAAGCCGCACGCAAACTGACGCGCGAACGCCTGATGGTGCTGTTTGGTTGTGGCGGTGAGCGTGACCGTGGCAAGCGGCCGCAGATGGGAGAAATTGCTACAGAACTGGCAGATGTGGTTTGGATCACATCGGATAACCCGCGCGGTGAAATGCCGGCAGTCATTGCGTCCGAAATTGAGCACGGTATGTCACAGCCCTACCAGGCCGAAGTGCATCTGCAACTGGACAGGGAACAGGCCATTGCCGAAGCCATTGATGCCATGCAGGACGGCGATGTGCTGATTATCGCCGGCAAAGGGCATGAGGCATATATGGAGGTTTGTGGTCAGCGCCTGCCATGGCTGGATGCCGATATTGCGACGACATATTTGCAGCGCAAACATGGCATATCAGAGGTGAAATCATGATGTTGAGGAGAATCGGGTTCGCGGTTGCTCCATTCGGCATGGTGTGCTTGACCGCTTCTGGCTCAATGGGCCGGCTTGCATGCATCGAACGACTGAATGGGGACAGGGAGATGGCGCATGCTGTATAATCTCCTGTATCCATTGCATGAGCAATATTCCTTTTTCAACCTGTTCCAGTATATCACCTTCCGTACTGTCTATGCGCTGATCACCTCGCTGGTATTATGCTGGCTGATGGGGCCGCTGTTCATCGGCTGGCTGAAAGTGCATCAGGGCAAAGGCCAGCCCATTCGTAACGATGGCCCGCAAAGCCATTTGATCAAGCAGGGCACGCCCACCATGGGTGGCGTGCTGATTCTGTTGTCGCTGACGGTAGCCACCCTGTTGTGGGCTGATTTAACCAGTGCGTTTGTCTGGCTGGCGCTGCTGGTGACGCTCGGGTATGGCCTGATTGGCTGGTGGGACGATTATCTGAAAATCATCCGCCATGATCCGAAAGGGCTGGCCGGTCGCTGGAAATTATTGATGCAATGCCTGATTGGCGGCATCGCTGCTGCCGGCTTGATGATGCTGACTGATCCCATTGTGGATATCCCGTTTTTTAATACGCAGTGGCATATGGGCTGGTTTTATCCGCTATTTGTCCTGTTTGTGCTGGTAGGCACGTCCAACGCGGTCAATCTGACGGATGGTCTGGACGGGCTGGCTGTTGCACCGACCTTTATGGTGGCCAGCGCGCTGGCTGTGATTGTCTATCTGGCCGGTCATGCCAAATTTTCGGCCTACCTGATGATTCCGTTTGTACCCGGAGCAGGCGAGCTGGCGGTATTTTGCGGCGCACTTATCGGCGGCTGCCTCGGCTTTTTGTGGTACAACACCTATCCGGCCCAGGTGTTTATGGGCGATGTGGGTGCGCTGGCGCTCGGCGGCGCGCTCGGCTTTGTCGCCTGTGCCGTACATCAGCAGTTTTTACTGGCCATAGCCGGCGGTCTGTTTGTGCTGGAGGCGGTTTCGGTGATTGTGCAGGTGGCCAGCTTCAAGATGACCGGCAAACGCGTATTCCGCATGGCGCCGATTCACCATCATTATGAATTAAAGGGATGGGCTGAACCGAAAGTGATCGTCCGTTTCTGGATTATCTCTATTTTACTGGCGCTGGTGGCGCTGTCCACCCTGAAAATCCGATGAGCGTTCCGATGGACAAGCCTGTATCCAGAACCGCCATCATCGGCATGGGTAAAACCGGTCAGGCAGCGGCGCGCTTTCTGATGGCCAGGGGTGTTGCATGCGAGGCGTTTGATGAATCAGACATCGCGCTGCCTGCTGGTCTGGATATTGCATTGCATACCGGCGCCCTGAATGCAGACATGCTGAAAGGCTTTGACCGGCTGGTGGTCAGCCCCGGTATCCACTATCGCCATCCTGTGCTGGTGCAACTGCGTCAGGCCGGCATCCCTGTCGTTGGCGACCTGGAACTGTTCGCCGAGGCATATAGCGGCGATTTGATTGCCATTACCGGCACCAATGGCAAGACCACCACGGTTTCCCTGATTAACACCATGCTCGATACCTTGCCCGGCGGCATCGAAGCCGGCGGCAATATCGGTCGTCCCATGCTCGAACTGCTGGGCGATGATGAACACCCTGATTCGCCGCGCATTGTACTGGAGCTGTCCAGCTTTCAGCTGGAACGCGCCCGACCGATTCGTCCCACATGGGCTGCGCTGCTCAATGTGCAGCCGGATCATGCCGATATGCATGCCGATATGCAGGCCTATGAGGATGCCAAGCTGCGCCTGTTTGCCCGGCAGGCAGATGGCGACAAGGCCATGTTACCGGCAGATGCGCGCTGGCATGGGCTGGCTGATGATCTGCGCGGGCGCGGTGTCTATGTGCGCCGATTCGGCATCGGTGATGCGAGCCAGCTGGATGCCGGCATTCAAATGCTGGATAACGGCTCATGGCAGGTATTCTGGCATCATTATGATAATACGCATGTGGTGAACTCCGATGAACTGCCGGTGCAAGGCCTGCATCAGCATCTGAATCTGGCTGTGGCCGCGCAGGCGGCAGCGGATTTTGGCATTACCCCCAGCGTGATTCGCCAGTCGCTGACGTCATTTCGTGGTCTGCCGCATCGTATGCAGTCGCTCGGTCTGGTGGCAGAGCGTGAATGGTTCAACGATTCCAAGGCGACCAATCCCAATGCAGCCAGAGCGGCGCTGGAATCGTTTCATCAGGTGATCTGGATTTGCGGCGGCTTGCGCAAGGGGCTGGATGTATCGACGCTGAGTGAAACTGTTGCCGATCATGTCGAGCAGGTGTTTGTGATTGGCGCGGATGCGAAACCGTTTACCGACCTGGCTGCTGCCGCCGGCGTGTCATGCAGTTTTGTGAAAACGGTCGAGCAGGCGGTGAAGCAGGCGGCGCATGCCGTCGGCGGCGTGCCGGTGTTGCTGTCTCCGGCTGCTGCCAGTCAGGATCAGTTCAGGGATTATATCGAGCGCGGTAATGCATTTGCTGCAGCGGTTAGTGCGCTGGAGTCGGGTACATGAGCCGGGTCGCCGCGAAACTGCTGTCGCCGCCGGATGCGGTGGTCACCGGCTGCGTGCTGGCTCTGATGTGTTTCAGCGTGCTGATGGTGTATAGCGCCAGTGTCAGCGTGGCCGAAGTGCGCTATGGCGACCCGCTACGCATTATCCGCCACTGGTTGCTCTATATCCCCGTCGGGATAATGATTATGTGGGGATTGTCGCGCATTGATGTGAACTGGTGGCGCGCCATTGCGGTGCCGGTGCTGGGCA
>CAZXAI010000034.1:0-13316 GCA_964638265.1 uncultured Zetaproteobacteria bacterium | reverse complement strand
CGAGGGCAAAGGTGCCGTTTTCACTGTATTTCTGCCTGTGCTGCCGCCCGCTAAAATGTGATAATACATAGCAATCGTGAAAGAGTTAACGGAGGGCGTGATGCCAGAACTCATCGGGCACTATAACAACAGCCTTGTCGCAGTGTCGGTACTGATTGCCATAGCATCAGCATTTGTAGCATTGAGCACGGTTCCTCGCATTTATGATATGTCGCATACTGTGCGCCGCGCCAATATATGGGCGCTGGTGTTTGGCATTAGCCTTGGCACTGGCATCTGGAGCATGCATTTCATAGCGATGCTGGCATTCAGTTTGCCCATACCCATCCGCTATGATATCCCATTGACTGCACTATCGCTGCTCGTAGGCGTATGTTTCGCATCGCTGGGCGCAACCTTCCTGCGCCAGGGGCATGAACTGAAGGGTATGCGCCTGCTCACTGTCGGAGCGTTAGTCGGCATGGGTATTGCCACGATGCACTATACCGGCATGGCAGCGATGCGCTTGCACGCCAACACATCTTATAATCCTGTTTTGATCATATTATCTGTAGCTATTGCAATCATTGCATCCACCGTAGCGCTATGGATTGCTAATAAGTTACGCAAAGGCGAGGTGCTTGGTGCAATCGGCATGAAGGTTCCTGCCGCTATTATCATGGGGTTTGCCGTCTCCAGCATGCACTATACCGGCATGGCTGCGATGCATCTGCATGCTTTACCGGCACATGCAGCAGCTCCCCTGGCTGGTCTCGACGTCCCGCTGATGAGCGTGGCTTTGATCGTCATCACGGTACTGGTTCAATGTGGCGTATTGATGCTTTCGGCACTGGATGAATCCGCCATGACCGCCAAGCGCTTGTTAAAAGTGGAAGAACGATTTGGCCAACTGCTGCAGCAATCTTCTGCTGCCATCATGACGTTGGAAGGCAACAGGTTCAGTAGTTGCAATCAGGCTACTGTGGACATGTTCGGCTGTGCATCCAAAGAGGAGTTTCTCCAGTTCTCGCCTGCTGATCTGTCGCCTGCACGTCAACCCGATGGGACAGACTCTGAGTCGGCAGCCATCGCACACATTGATACTGCCCTCACCCGGGGCAGTGATACGTTTGAATGGACGCATCGACGAATAGATGGCACAACGTTTCCGACCAATGTGCAGCTGACATCGATTCACGTAGGCGACCATAGCGAATTACAGGCGGTTGTTACCGACTTGTCCGATGTGAAAGCGGCAGAGAAAATCAGACTGGAATCAGAAATAAAATTCAAGGATTTAATCAACTTCTTGCCCAACGGTATTGGCCTGAATGTCGGAGGGACACTGGCATATGCAAACCCGGCACTCACCAGAATGCTGGGGTATGAGCGCTCCGACGACATCACCGGTACGAGGATGTTAAATTTTGTACATCCGGATGATCGCGACCTGGCGGTTCGTCGAAAACAAAAAATCAATGAAACCGGACGACCAGTGGAAGAAATTGAAGAGCGGTTTTTACGCAAAAACGGCGAATCATTTATTGCCGCAGTGAGTTCAGAGCCTGTCATGTTCGGACAGGAGAAGGCTATACTGGTCGTGCTCAGGGATGTTTCCGAACTGAAACATTCACAGGAACGGATGGCGCTATTAACACAGGCTATTGAACAGAGTATCGAGCCCATGATGATTCTCGATGCGCAAGGCGTAGTAGAATACTGCAACCGGGCAACCGCTGAAGCGTATGATCAGGCACCGGATCATATCATTGGCCGTGCGGCAGCAGAGCTGCGGGGCGGATCGGTTGGGGATCATACCTACAACGATATTATCGATACCGTTCAACGGGGCGAAAGCTGGGTGGGTGAACTATCTCTGCAGATCGGTTCAGATACCCACATTGTTGCCCGCCGTGTTTCACCCGTATTGGATATGACAGGTCATGTGGCACATCAGATTGTTGTTGACCGTGATATTACAGCAGAACGCAAACAGCAGGAAAAAATGGAACATGTGCAACGGCTGGAATCACTCGGTGTGCTGGCTGGCGGTATTGCGCATGATTTCAATAATATTTTAACAGCCATCATGGGCCATGCAGCCCTTGCCCGCAATCAATCGGGAGGCATGGCCGCTGAACATCTGGATGCCATTGAGAATGCCAGTCAGCGCGCTGCTGATTTATGCCAACAGATGCTGGCCTATTCCGGTAAGGGAAAGTTTGTTGTGCAATCGATTAACCTTTCCGAACTGGTCGATGAAATGATGCGCCTGCTGGAAGTATCTATCTATAAGAGTGTGGTGATGCGCTATGAACTGGCAGCTGATCTGCCTGCCATCGAAGCCGATCTGGCGCAGCTGCAGCAGATCATTATGAATCTGGTAATCAATGCCAACGAGGCTATTGGTGAGCGTAGCGGTAATATTGTCATTAGCACAGGTTTAATGCAGATCGACACTGATTATCTGAATAACATCTATGTACAGGAAGAACAGCTTGAGCCCGGTCGCTATGTATGTCTGGAGGTTAGTGATACCGGTTGCGGCATGAGCGAGGAAACACAGCAACGCATTTTTGAACCCTTCTTCACCACCAAGTTTACCGGCAGAGGCCTGGGTATGAGTGCGATTCTGGGCATCGTACGCGGCCATCACGGTGCAATCAAAGTGTATTCCGAAGAAGGTAAAGGAACAACCATGAAGGTGTTATTTCCTGTGGTTGAAAAAGATGCTGTTTCTCTCAAGCCTGAGAAACAGGTTTTTCATGCTCAGGGTAATGGAACGCTGCTGATTGTGGATGACGAAGAAACCATTCGCGAGGTCGCATCAATCATACTTAAGGGGGCAGGATATCACACCTTCACTGCGGTGGACGGGTTTGATGCGATTGAACAACTGAAGCAGCATGTCAACGAAATTGATTGCGTATTGCTGGATATGACCATGCCGCGCATGGGTGGAGAGGAAGCGTTTACTGAACTGCGTCGCATCAAACCTGATATCAAGGTAATATTATCCTCCGGTTATAATCAACAGACAGCTACGCAACGTTTTACAGGCAAAGGGCTGGCCGGTTTTGTACAGAAACCATATTTGCCCGATGTGCTGCTGGCTAAAATATCAGAAATTCTTGCATAAACAGGGCTCAACACTGCCAGAGTCCAGTACATATAAAATCCGGCAGATGTGGCAGGGGCGTGAATTTACAGTACATTTGGGACTTGATCCTCAAAAAATGCAAATCAACCTTTTCACTTGCAAGCTGAAATAATTGAACTATCCTGACTTCGTATGTTTTTCCCCTGTCTTTTTTTCAGTCACAACGTGAATAACAAGCATCCCAGACCGGAGCCATCACGCACATGACCAATTGGCAATTCGGCTTGACCGATGTGGTGGATATCACTGTGGTGGCCATCGTCGTCTATTTTTTCCTGCGCCTGATTCGCGGCACGCGCGCCGTACAAATGCTGATTGGCGTCGCCGTGGTGGTGGTTACCTATCAACTGGCGCGTGTATTCGGCCTGTTTACGGTGGAATGGATGTTCGGCCATTTCTTCTCGGCCTTTATGGTCATTCTGGTCGTACTGTTTCAACATGAAATTCGCCGGGCGCTGATGCGTGTCGCCGTTAATCCCTTGGCTGCCGGCAATGAGCCGGGCGAAGCCATGGTCGAAGCGATGGTGGAATCCACCTTTGCTCTCGTTCATCGTGGCTGGGGTGGCTTGCTGGTCATTGAACGCGATACCGGCTTGCGCCATTTGTATGACTCGGGTGTTGAAATGAGCGCACCCTTGCGCCCGGATGTGATCCAGACGCTGTTTTGTACCGCTGCCCCCATGCACGATGGCGCCGTGGTGATTGATCCGGACGCCCCCGGTGGCCGGGTCGTGGCCGCTCGCGTACTGCTGCCGCTGGCGCAGGCCAATGCCGTACCCGGTTCGTATGGCACCCGCCATCGGGCTGCTGTCGGGCTGACGGAGGAAACCGATGCCCTGGTCATTGTGGTATCCGAAGAAACCGGTGAGGTGCATCTGGTCGAGGGAGGCCAAATGGGCAGCCCCCTGAACAGACAGGCATTGCTGCTGGGTCTGCAGCAGCACCTCGTGTCCATCACGCGCGCTGCGCAAAAACCCAGCATCGGGAAAACAGAATGAGTCAATTTATCGAACTGTTTCGGCGCTATAATCTGCAATTCTGGGCCGTGGTGATCGCCATTGCCCTGTGGTTACAGGTGCATGGTCAGGGTGAAGGCGCCGTCAGCATGGATGTACCCTTACAGGTACAGGCTTTACCGGCCAATATGGTCATTGTGAATGATTTGCCGGATCATGTCCGGGTCACCATTACCGGCTTGCAGTCCCGCTTAAAAGACTTGCGCCAGCAGGATCTGATCATGCCGGTCAATGCCTCCGATTTAACCACCCCCGGCGTGGTCGAGCGAGCTCCGAATATCTCGGCGCTGACCCTGCCGGTCGGTCTGCATATTGAAAAAGTACAACCCGACCGCTTTGAATTGCAGGTCGACCGGCTGGTCACGCGTTCCGTACCGGTGAAAGCGCATTTTGAATTACCCGAGGGCTGGCAGGTGAAGATTGTCAGCATTACGCCGGAACAAGTGGAGCTCACCGGCCCTGAAGTATGGCTGGAAGCACTGCGCGCTGTGGATACGACACCGATTCGTCTGGCATTGAAGGCCGGCCCATTTGAAACGAAAACGGGCATCGAAAGCCCGTCCGGCAAAGCCATCCGGTTAAGCAAAGGCAAGGTTGAGATTATTGTGAAGGGATTACTATTGCAGAATACATCCCGGCTGGAGCAACACACGATTACAGGGGGTAAATCATGAGACGATATTTTGGCACCGACGGTGTGCGTGGCACGGTCAATAAAAGCCCCATGACAGCTGAATTCGCCCTGAGTCTGGGGCGGGCGGCGGGTCATGTGTTGACGCGCCATTTATCCCATCAGCCGCATATTCTGATCGGCAAGGATACACGATTATCCGGCTATATGATCGAATCGGCCCTGTGCGCCGGCTTGACGGCGCAGGGCATGAATGTCTTGCTGGTTGGCCCCGTACCGACGCCGGCTGTGGCTTATCTGACTCGCAGCCTGCGCGCCGATGCCGGCGTGATGCTGTCGGCTTCGCACAACCCGGCCGGTGATAACGGCATCAAGTTTTTTGCTGCGAACGGCTTTAAATTACCGGATGAGATAGAGCTGGAAATCGAAGCCTGTATCGATGCCCTGCCGCCATTGCCATCGGCGCTGGATATTGGCAAGGCCGCTCGCGTCGATGATGCGCGCGGCCGCTATATCGAATTCCTCAAGGGCTCATTGCCGCGCGGCATGCGCCTCGGCGGATTCAAGGTGGTGATCGATTGCGCCAATGGCGCCGCCTATGATGTGGCGCCACGCATGCTGCGGGAGCTGGGCTGTGATGTAATCAGCCTGCATGACGATCCTGATGGTTATAATATCAACCGTGAATGCGGCTCGACGTACCCGGAATCAATGATGCAGCGCGTGGTGGAATCCGGTGCGGATATTGGTCTGGCGCTGGACGGGGATGCGGATCGTTTAATCGCCTGCGATGCCAATGGACGCATTATTGATGGTGATCGCGTCATTGCGATTCTGGCTGAGCATACGCATGGCGCAGGCGTGCTGACCGGCAACGGCGTGGTGACTACGCTGATGAGCAATATGGGTCTCGAACGCTATTTGAGCGCGATGGGCTTAACAATGCACCGCGCCGCAGTCGGTGATCGTTATGTGCTGGAAATGATGCGCGACAAGGGTTGTAACCTCGGCGGTGAACAGTCCGGCCATATGATTTTACTCGACCACAATACAACCGGGGACGGCCTGATGACCGGTCTGCAGTTGCTATCGGCCATGAGCGAACAGAACAAACCCTTATCGGATATGGCTGCGGATTTGGCTTTATTTCCGCAAAAGCTGTGGAATATTGTCATGCCGGAGCGCAAAGACGTACTGGCCGATACTGAGGTACAGGCCCTGATAGGCGATGCGGAAACGCGCCTGAATGGCAGTGGCCGGATCAATGTGCGCATGTCCGGCACCGAGCCGAAACTGCGTATTATGATTGAAGCAGAAGACGAAGGCCTGATGCTGGATATTGGTGAACCGCTGACGGAGGCGATTCGAGAGAGGATTGTGAATTCATAATGCTAAATGCCTACGCATGCCCGACCTGATCGGATAACTGGCTGCGCTCTATACCCATGCAGCGCGCCCCGAAATCCCAACGACTGGCCGGCGGCTCCTGAAATACAATATGATGACTGGCCGGAGCAATAAGCCAGTCGTTGCCCGACAATTCATCCTCCAGCTGGCCGGCGTGCCAGCCGGCATAACCGAGAATCAACATAAAATGCTCCGGCCCGTTGCCACGACCCAAATCTTCCAGCACATCGCGCGATGCGGTCAGATGTAATTCAGGCGTAATCTGCATGGTCGATTCATAGATATGCCAGCCATCGTGCAGCACAAAACCTCTGAAATCATCCACCGGGCCGCCTTCAAATACAGCAGGGAGGCATGCCGCAGCATCTTTGGCGGCAGCGTCCATATCTATACCCAGATCATCCAGCACCTCGGGCATACCGATATTCCTGGGCCGGTTAATCATCAAGCCCATGCAACCGTCAGCATCATGATGACAGACCAGTATCACAGCATCCTTGAACACAGGATCCTGCAAGGAAGGCGATGCCAGCAGAATTTGACCGGTAAGCTGATTAATCTGCATGCAAGCTCCTGCGCAGTTTTTTTGTACGGGCTATGCCGTTCCGCTCATCTGCCGCGCCATGGCAATCGCTGCGAGCAAACTAGAGCAGGATACGCTGCTCTGGCCTACCCTGTCCAGCGCAGTGCCGTGATCCACACTGGTGCGGACAAACGGCAATCCCAGCGTCACATTGACCGCTTCGCCAAAGCTCAATGCCTTGATCGGAATCAGGGCCTGATCATGGTAGCAGCACAGCATGGCATCGTACTGCTTACGGGAAGCGACTGAAAACACCGTATCTGCCGGCAACGGATCTGTGACCTGCACGCCCAGCTTGCGCGCCAGCCTGGCAGCCGGCGCCAGAATCTCGATTTCTTCGCGACCGAAATGACCCTGCTCACCGGCATGCGGATTCAGCCCGCATAAAGCCAGTCGCGGTGTTTTGATACCAAAACGATGGCGCAAATCATGATCGACAATACGCAGACATTTCAGCGTATCATCCACACTGAGCGCATCTGCCACATCGCGCAGCGCCAAATGCGTGGTCAGCAGAGCAACGCGCAGTTGATCAGTAGCCAGCATCATCACAAAGCTGGCGGGATCATGACTGCTGGAGTCAGGCGACGCCGCTGCAGATAACCAGGCCAGAAACTCGGTATGGCCGGGAAACGCAAAGCCGGCACTGCGCAGCACTGCTTTTTCTATCGGGCCGGTGACCATGGCAGCTGCCTGTTCAGACAAACATGCTTGTGCTGCCGCTTCGATGCAGCGCACGACGGATGCCGCCGTATGCGATGCAGGCTGGCCTGCCGTAACCGGACCCGTTTGCTGTGCATCCAGCGGATTCCAGCAGCATAAACCGGCAGCATTGACCGCAGCAGCCATGCTGGCTTCGTGCCAATCAGTATATTCCTGCATCGGCACCTGCATCCCGATGGTCGCGGCACGCGCTTGCAACCAGCTGGCCGGCGCCACAATCAGACTGTGTTTCAGCATATCCGGCTGACTGCCATAAGCACGCAGGATGCAGTCCGGGCCTATGCCTGCCGGCTCACCGGCAGTAATGACGAGCGGTTTCAATGCGATGACTGTTTGGAATCAGAAACGGCAGCCATTTCCCGAATGATTTTCCAGCCGGATGCATCTTTTTCCATCAGCAGTAATTTGGAATCGTTACTCACAAAGGCACCGGCCTGGTAGTGCTGATCAAATTCGACACGAGCGCGGTTTTTTTCCAGCTGGGTGATTTTGACATTGCTGATAGCAATACGAATAGATGCCTTGTTGGCAATCAGCTGTTTCCTATCCGCTTTCCATGCAGCCAGACTGGCGTAACTGCTGCCCGGATTAAAGTGTCCGGAATAGGCTGCAAAATAGGCCTTCACATCCTGGCTGGCCCATGCCCGTCGCCATTGTTCGAGCGCCTGTTCCACCTCGGCATCGAGCGCCTTTGACGGCAAGGACTGCGGCGCGGCGATGGCCGCCGGGCTGGCCGGCTGCGCACTATTCACATTCGGACAACGCTGGTACTGCAGGTGGGCATCGGCGCGCAAGCTGGCAATCCAGCGCGGCACCTGTTCCTGCATTTCCACATTGGTCAGAATCTGGATGATTTTATCACGGTTGGCCTGTAGCGAACGGGGATCCACATGCCGCCGGGCAACCAGACGAATGATATGCAGTCCGAATTTGGTTTTGACCACGCCGCTGGTGCCGCCCGGTTGCAAGGCAAATACGGCTGTTTCAAAGGCAGGCAGCATTGCCCCCCTTTTGAACCAGCCCAGATCGCCGCCCCGACGCGCGCTGGGGCCCTGCGACACGTCCTTGGCTCTGCTGGCGAACGCCTCGTCACTGGCGCCCTTCATTTCATTGGCAATATCTTCAGCACGGCGGCGAATCTTGGCCCGGGTTTCCTCATCGGCGGTGCTGGGTATGCGCAGCAAAATATGACGCGCATGTACCTCATCATAGCTTTTCCCGAGCATTTCCGGTTTTTTCCAGCGCTCATTCAATACCTTGAGAATATGGAAGCCGGAAGGTGACCGAATCGGATTGGTAAAACCATTGACCGGCAGGTCGAGAGCCGGAGCAAAGCGTTGCGTAATCGCACCCTTGGTAAACCAGCCCATCACCCCCTGCTGCTGCCGGTCAGGCGACTCTGAATAAATAGCGACCAGCTGGGCAAAATCCTTGCCGTCCTCCAGTTGTTTGTGAATATTACGGATTTTATCACGCACGCGAGCCAGCAACTCCGGCGACGGCTCGCCGGGCAGGGCAAGAAAAATCTGCCCCAGCTCCACTTCCCTGCGGGGTTTGGCTACGGCCAGATATTTTCTGTAATACTCCCGAATCGATTCTTCGGAGATTTGCAGTTTACTGCGCACTGCAACATTGATCAGCTTACTGACCAGCAACTGATCGTGCAGATTATCCTTGAATTGTGCAAAATCGACGCCCTGCTGTTTGAGGGCCGCCTGCAGCTGTCCCGGCAACAAGCTGTTGCTGGATTCTATTTTTTCAATCGCATTATTCAGTTCGTCCTGACTGACTTTCAGACCCAGTTTCCGCGCTTCCTGCAATTGCAGCGTTTTGACCACACGCGCATCCAGCGAACGCTGGTTAATCTCGACATTGGATGGCAAAAATGTCGATCCGGACTGGCGCAGCTGCATCAGTATCTTTTTTGTATCTTGCTGAATTTCATAGCAAGTGATGGCCTCGTTATTGACAACGGCGGCAATACTGTCGAGCGGCTCAGCTCTCGCCGGCAAGGCAATCAGCAGCAACGCAGCCAGCAACAATGAAAAATGCATGGAGTCTCCTATAGTGAATATCTGAGGGCATTCAGATTAGCGCGCATGTTTGCTCCATCCTGAGATTGTCACATGATCACAGATTGAAAAAAGCATGCCCGCACCTCGACAGGCGGTCGGCAAAAATATGCCGGCAAAGCCAGTCATGATCGGGAACCAACGCTACCCAGCCCCTTGAATTCGAGCAATAGACGGAAACCGAAGTTGGCCGCCGCGCTGGTGCCACTGGTGCCGCTAGGCCGGTTCACCCGATAGCCTTCCACGCCCAGCCGCCAGCAGGCATGGTTATATTGCAGACCAATGGCGGCTTGCTGCGACAGTTTCAGCGCTATATCGTATTGCCAGCGCCCTGTCGCCTGCCAGCGCGTATTCAGGCTGGCGCTGGCATTGATATCAATCAGATGAGCCGGAGTCGTATAGCGGGCATCGGTAAACTGATAGCCGACATAAATCCGGTTGCCCGGCGATATAGTCCAGTCCGCCGATGATACCAGCCTGGCCCAGTAACGCTTTGCCGTGTTATACTGACCACGGCTGGAAAGGCGGAAATTGGCGACAGGCTGCCAGATCAATTCACCCAGCAGATTGGAAAATGGACGTGTGGGCACTGCCTGTAGTGCCTTATCCACACTGCGCATCAACAGGTCGTAGCTACCGCCAGCCCGGAGAATCAGCACATCACGGGCGACAGTGGCATCCGGAGCTTTCAATTGCAGCCGGCTTTCCAGCAGCATACTAACGCGATTGGTTTTTTCGATGCGATCATAGCCGGAGAAGCGGCTGCCGGAGAGCAAATTACTCCAGGTCAACAGGCCAAAGCCCGAATCAAAATTCGGCAAGGCCGACTGATTGGGCGCATCAATATAATCGTAACGAATGATGGGGGAAATCACATGTCGCCATGTACGATCAGCACCAATGCGCTCGAAATCGGAGCGTATCTGCAGGCTGGCTTCACCGGCCGTACGGGCAGGCGTCGAATTGATCCGCGCCGGATTCCCGTTTAGCCAGTAACGCGTATGTTGCACCCCTCCGGTCAGGGTAGCCGAGACGCCCCCACCGGCCAGCCCCCACGGAATTTCAATATAGGGATGCACATTCACGCGCAATCCATCGATGCCTCTGCGTCGTTCAAAGACGGTGCTTTGCTGGTCAAAGTGAAACAGGGCATGGGGTGATAGCGCCCACTGCAGATTGCTCTGCAATCGCGGCAAAACCTGCAAGGTTGAGGCATTGCTGGTCAACAGCATATTCTGCCGGTGCACGCCCTGCAGCTGCCAGGCGCCGGACAGCTCCCCGTATTGCTGCGACGCAAACTGGAACGATTGCGACAGGGTCGCCAGGCTTTGCAAGTACGTCGAACTGATTTTCTGGCCGGTCGCATAATCGGCCAGATAATTATGGTCACTGACATGATCCGCTACCGCATCCAGGCGCAAGGAGGCAGGCAGACGCCAGTGCAGTTCACCCTGCATACGGCTGCGATTGCTGCCGGTGACGTTATCGTTGATCGCAGCCACATCGGCAATCTCCCTGCCCCAGCTGGACACATGGCGCAGCTCAGCCTCCCCCATCAAGCCCCGTGCGCTCATCCAGCGCGGCGTCAATGTTGCATCCCAGTTGGCCGACGGGGCAAAGTAATAGGGTACGGCCACTTCTGTGCCACGCCGTTTACCATTACCATAGCTGGGCATCAGCAGGCCTGATTTTCTTTTCAGCGCCTGTTGCCACCAGGGCGTGTATAGCACCGGCACGCCCCACAATTCAAAGCGGCTATGGGTGGCCGTCAGGCTGCCATCCTGCTGATCCAGCACAGCGTGACTGGCGGCAATACGCCATGATTCCTGGTCAATCGGACAGTAGGAGAAGGTCACTGCTTCTGCTTCAAAGGTTTGATCATCAATACGTTTTACGCGCTCAGCCGTTAAGCGTTCGCCGCCGGGTAATGTAATCACCGCATGGCGCATTGTGCCGGTTTTGCTGCCGGTTTGCATGATGGCCTGTTCGGCATGAATCACGGCCTTGTCTGACTTGATGACCACATGCCCCTTGGCTTCCAGCACATGTTCATTACTGCGGTATGTCACTTTATCGGCAGTCAGGGTATCAAACTGACGCTTGATGATGACATGACCGCGCGCAATCACCACGCCATCGGCTGTGCGGCTGATCTGGTCGGCATCAATATCCACCGGCGCGGCAAATGCGGCCGGTGCAAGGAACAGCAAACTGATAACGAGGTTGATCAATACAGAAAAAAAGCGATGCGGTCGCAACATGCGAGGCAGGCTATCCTGCAAATTGCAGGCGTCCACCATGACCGGCAGCAGCGCCAATAATAAAAAGCTTATGCAGGCTTGATCGCGAAACCGAGGTAATTCACGGACAGGTCATCACTGAGAAAAAAATGATCCGTCATCATGGCGTAACTCATGCCTTTGATATCCTTTATTTCCAGCCCGGCATGACGCAAGGCGCTGTTCATTTCCGAGGGTTTGATGAATTTGGCATATTCGTGCGTGCCTTTGGGCAGCCAGCCGAGGATATACTCCGCCCCCAGAATGGCTTTGATATAGGACACCGGGTTACGATTCAGCGTAGCGAAGAAGAAATGCCCGCCGGGTTTGATCATGGCCGCGCAGGCCGCCACTGTACGCGGCACATCCGGCACATGCTCCAGCACTTCCAGACAGGTCACCGCATCATAGCTTTCGGCATGGGTTTCAGCCCAGTTCTCGGCATCATTTTCAATATATTCAACCGCCACGCCGGACTGTTCGCTGTGCAAGCGCGCTACGCCAAGCGCTTTCGGGGAGCGATCAATGCCGGTCACCTTAGCGCCGCGCGCCGCCATATTCTCGGCCAGCAAGCCGCCGCCGCAGCCGACATCCAGTATGCAGGCACCGGCAAACGGCACTTGCCGGGCAATATAATCGAGCCGGAGCGGGTTGATTTTATGCAAGGGCTTGAACTTGCCGTTTTCATCCCACCATTCTTCAGCCATAGCCTCGAATTTAGCGATTTCCTGCGTATCGAAATGTTGAGTAGTCTGCATAGGCGAAAGCATGTCCGCGCTGCGCCGTGAAGGCAAGCATGCAGTGGCGCAGATACGGGCGCATGAATACGCGGCAATGACCGGACTGAGCCGGATTTCTAATCACAGACGATTCCGGTTAGCATCTCCGGGTGTTCGGACGCATTGTATTGATCAGGGTATTGCAGGCCATTCCCACCCTGCTGGGCGTGGCGACGCTGGTATTCTTTCTGCTGCATCTGGTGCCCGGCGATCCGGTGGATGCGCTGCTGGGCGAAACAGCCATGCCGGCTGATCGCACGGCGCTGCGGCTAGCCCTGCACCTGGATGAACCGATTCTGCTGCAATATGGCCACTACCTCGCCGGTTTAAGCGCGGGCGACTGGGGCACCAGTCTGGTTGATCACCGCTCCGTACTGCAGCGCATCCTGGAGCGCGTACCGGCCACCGCAGCACTGGCGCTGGCCAGCCTGCTGCTGGCTGTGCTGCTGGCCCTGCCGCTGGGTTACCTGGCCGCCCGCCATGTCGGCAAGGCGCAGGATTCGGCGGCCATGGCATTTTCCCTGATTGGCGTATCCATTCCCAATTTCTGGCTGGGGCCGGTACTGATGCTTGTTTTTGCGGTGAGTTTGGGATGGCTGCCGGTTTCCGGCATGGATCAGCCGGGCTCGATGGTCTTGCCCGCCATTACGCTGGGCACAGCACTGGCGGCAGTGCTGTCCCGCATGA
>CAZXAI010000033.1:1733-13424 GCA_964638265.1 uncultured Zetaproteobacteria bacterium | reverse complement strand
TGTGCGCTGTTTTCTTGTTGCCATTGGCCAGATGCCCTTTCAAATCACGCTCGGATACCAGTGGCCGCTTGTTCGCGGCTGCAGCAACTTCAGGTTTCACCCGCACCTGCTCCACTTCGATATCCGGATCGATACCCGTAGCCTGAATAGAACGTCCGCTGGGCGTATAATACAGCGCCGTCGTCACCTTGATGGCCGTACCATCGTTGAGCGGAATAACCGACTGCACCGAGCCCTTGCCAAAGGATTTGGTGCCAACCAGCACCGCACGGTGATGATCCTGCAGCGCGCCGGCCACAATCTCGGATGCGGATGCGGAACCGTGATTAATCAGCACAATCAGCGGCAGACCGTTCAGGGCGTCGCCGTGTCGGGCATCGAACGAGAGATTCTTGCCGGCGCGCGATTTGGTGCTGACAATATTACCCTTGTCGAGGAACATATCGGATACTTCCACAGCCTGGTTGAGCAGACCGCCCGGGTTATTGCGCAGATCCAGTACGGCGCCGTACAGTGTGCCGCCCGCCTGTTTTTTCAATGCATCGAGCTGCCGGTGCAACAGGCTGCCGGTACGTTCCTGAAACTGGGTGATGCGCAGATAGGCATATCCCGGCGCCAGCAGATCACTCTTCACCGACTTGACCTTGATCACAGCACGGATGATTTTAATTTCCAGCGGCGTGTTTTCTCCCTTGCGGAAAATGGTCAACACAATGCTGGTGCCCGGCTTGCCGCGCATTTTCTTGACGCCTTCCGACAGCGACATATCACGCGCCAGTTCATCATCAATTTTGATAATCAGATCGCCCGCCTTGATGCCCGCCTTATCAGCCGGCGTATCTTCAATCGGAGAAACAACCCGGATACCGCCTTCAGCAGCAGCGATTTCAATACCGAGACCACCGAACTCACCCTTGGTCTCTACGGTCATCTGCTTATACATTTCCTTGTCCATATAGGTGGAGTGCGGATCCAGACTGGACAGCATGCCGGAGAGCGCCCCGTCAATCAGTTTTTCATCGCTCACATTTTCCACATAAGCGCGACGCACCATTTCCATAACACGGGAAAATTTCTGCAACTGCTGGTAATCGGTCGCCGCATCCGCCTGCCAGGAACCGACTAGCGGCTTCCATACCATCACCCCGATCACCAGAATGATCGCTGCTCCCGTGCCTAACAGCACCCGACGTAATTTCAAAGACATAGCCACTCCATCATATGTGTACTTTTTTGGAAGCTGCAAGCTGCCAGCAGATGATCATGAAATAAACATGCGCGTTAGCGCCGGCACCAGCGCTTCGGATTCACCGGCCTGCCACGATCCCGGATCTCAAAATAGAGGATCACCCTGTTCACCCAGCCCGTACTGCCGGCATCGGCCAGAATTTCGCCTTCTTCCACCCAGTCCCCGAGTTGCTTATACAGCACATCGTTATGGGCATACACACCCAGCACGCCATCGCCATAATCCACAATCGTCATCAGCCCGTAACCGCCGAACCAGTCGGCATAGCGCACCTGACCGGCAGCCATGGCCCGCACCGCTTTCGCATGCCGACCCGGCCTTAACTGAACACCCTGCAGTCGTGCCATACCGGCCTTGGGGCGGGATCGGTAACTGGCCACAACGCGGCCTCGAATCGGCCATTTCAAATGCCCTTTGCGTTTACGCACGCTCACTCCGATGCTCTGCTGACGGTCTATCGCCAGCAAATCCTCATTCATCCCATCGAGCATACGCATCAAGGCTCTTTCTTCACGCGCCAGGCGGCTGTCCCTGTGCTTTTTGAGGCGCACTTCGCGACGCACCTGCTTAATGAGTTTGCGCTTGTCCCGTACCCGCACAGCCAGTTCATCGGCTGCTTGTTTCTTTTCCTGACGCAACAGCTGCAAACGCTGACGCTGCACCTGCAACTGCGTTTCGACGCCGGCCAACTCGGCCACCGCATCGGCATACGCTTTGCGATCTTGCGCTTCGGAGCGCATCACCTCATGCAGCAGGTAACGGCGGTGCGGAATATCACTGACCGACACGCCGGTTAATACGCCCAGCCACGGGGAAGCATGCGAACCACGTTGCCATGCCGCCACAGCCTGATCCAGCACCGCCTGTTTCAGGGCATCGATACGCTGTTGCAGGCGTTTGGATTTTCGCTGGAGTTCAACCAGCTGCTGATCAGTCGCCAGCACTTTTTCATAGGCCTCCCGGCTGGCTTTGCGCGCCGCAATCAGACTGCTGTCGAGTCTCCGCAGCTCTTTGCCGATGCTGCCCAGCTGGGCTTCGAGTTGTTTTTTCACCCTGGCCAGGCGCTGTCGTTCCTGTTTGACGCGTTTGATTTTTTGTTCGGTGCTCCCTGAATCAGCCGCAAGCAGGGCTGGCGGACATACCCAGACCAGCGCCAATAACAGGCAGCATACGCTCGAAATCCGCATCATACGCGGTGATACGGGTGTCCCTGAATGATGGTCATGGCGCGATAGAGCTGTTCGAGCACAACCGCCCGCACCAGCTGATGCGGCAGCGTCAGTTTCGACAGACTCCAGCATGCGCCGGCTGTGCCGCGCACCGCATCGGACACGCCGTCAGCGCCGCCAATGACAAAATCCTGCTGCGCATCGCCAGCCAGACGGCCCAGAAAATCGGCCCAGCCGGTGCTGGCGTGCAGCGAACCGCGTTCATCAAACAGGATAAAGCCGGGCCGGGCCTGTTTCAGAATATGCCGGGTCTCTTCCTGCTTGCGCTGGCTGAGCTGCCTGCCGCGCCCTTCCGGCAATTCGATCACCTGACAGGGCGCCAACGGCTTGAGGCGCGCCATAAAGCGCGCCTCGAACTCGGCCAGTTCTCTGGAACCTCTGCCGACCACCAGCAAACGCAGTTTCACGAGCGGGGAGCATCTCCAGCGGGTGCAGCCCATAAACGTTCCAGTTGAAAGCTTTCGCGCGCCTCCGGTAAAAACAGGTGAATAATCACATCCCCCAGATCCACCAGCAGCCATTCCGCCGCTTCCATGCCCTCCACCTTGGCCGACAGGTCAAACTGGTGCGCCACTTCACCCACCGATTTCGCCAATGCTTTGAGCTGCCGGTCGCTACGTCCGCTGGCCAGAATAAAACGATCAGCAAAATCGCAGCGTCCGCGCACATCAATGACCAGCACGTCCTGCGCTTTTTTATCTTCCAGCGCCTCAATCAATGCCGCCGTCATCTGCTCAAATGTTTTCTTTTTCTCTATACTGTTATCCACTAAATCTGTCACATCTTCTCCATACTGTATGCCTGTTCTATGTTGCGGCGGACAATCTCCGGCACCTTGCCGGCCAGCACCTTGCCGCAGCAGGCATCATTACGCAATTCGGTAGCTGAAATATCCGGCAAATCTGCCTGAATATAGGCCCAGCGCCCGACATCGCTGCAATCCAGTCCATCATCCGCATCGAGCTGTTGCCAGCCGTCCAGGCCGCAGACAGCTTCAAAGCCGCGCTCCAGCCCTGTGCGGCGGCGGGCAAATACTGCCACATTGCACAGCCGGCGATGCGCAGGGTATGCACGCCACGATGGCAGCCCGGACCATGCATCCGCACCCAGCATCAACCATGGCGCTATATCCGGATGCATGTGATGAAACTGCCGCAGGGTTTCAATCGCAGGAACAGGCCGGCATCGGCTGATTTCCCAGTCCACCACCTGCACGCGCGGCTGCCCGGCAAACATCCGCTTCAGCCAGTTAAATCTGGTTTGGCCATCGGCGCAACCGGACAAAGCCCGATGCACCGGCAGCGCCGGAATCACATAGATTGTATCCAGCCCGGCATCCAGCCCGGCCTGCACCAGCGCCACATGGCCGTTATGCGGCGGGTCAAATGAACCGCCGAACAGACCGACCTGTCGAGCATGCATCACCATGGGCGCTGCCGCCTTAAGCCCGGATCTGACCGTTGCCGAGTACAATCCATTTTTGTGATGTCAGGCCTTCGAGCCCCACCGGGCCGCGCACATGCAGGCGGTCGGTGGATATGCCGATTTCAGCCCCCAGACCGTATTCGAAGCCATCGGCAAAACGGGTGCTGGCATTCCACATGACCGACGATGAATCGACCTCGCGCAGGAATCGCTGACCGGTTGTATAATCCTCCGTCACAATCGTTTCGGTGTGGGCGGAACTGTAGTCGGCGATATGATCCACCGCCTGCTCAAAACTATCCACCATACGAATCGACAGCACAGGAGACAGGTATTCCGTCGCCCAGTCCTCATCCGTGGCCGGTTTTACATCCAGCCCTCCGGCTGCCGCGATGGTTTGCTCGCAGCCGCGCAGCTCAACACCCTTGTCCAGCATGGCCTGCACAATCGGCTTGACCATTGCGGCTACATCCTGATGAATGAGCAGGGTTTCCATGGCATTGCAGACGCCGTAGCGGTGGGTTTTGGCGTTGACGGCGATATTCAGCGCCATCTGTGCATCGGCGGCGGCATCAATATACACATGACAGATACCGTCCAGATGCTTGATGACCGGCACGCGCGCCTCGGCGGATACGCGTTCAATCAGCGATTTGCCGCCGCGCGGGATAATCACATCGACATACTGATCCGCCCTAATCAGCGCCCCGACCAGAGCCCGGTCGGTGGAATCCACCAGTTGCACGGCATCCTGACTCAGACCGGAATCCACCAGCGCCCGCCGTAAACAGGCGGCAATAGCGCGATTGGAATGAATCGCTTCCGAGCCGCCGCGTAAAATCGCCGCATTGCCGGATTTCAGGCACAGGGCGGCGGCATCGGCGGTCACATTGGGGCGCGATTCGTAAATAATACCGATTACCCCCAATGGCACGCGCATATGGCCGACCTGAATACCGGAGGGGCGATAACTCAGATGGTCAATCGCACCAACCGGGTCGGGCAGGGCAGCCACCTGTTCCAGCCCTTCGGCCATGGCATCGACACGGTCGCCATTGAGTAACAACCGGTCTTTCAAGGCCGCATCGAGGTCGCTGTCTTCAGCAGCCTGCATATCCATCGCATTGGCTGCCAGAATTTCTTTCATTTCACGGCGAATCACCGCCGCCGCCAGTGTTAACGCCTTGTTCTTGGCTCCGGTATCGGCCATGCGCATGGCCTTGGCTGCGGCTTTGGCCTGTTTGCCCAGCACTGTCATCGTTGTGATTGCATCTGTTTCCATGCCTGTTACTCCGTGTATTCCATTTCAATTGAATCGCTGTTGACTATTGGCCCGTGGCCGGAATCAATACCAGATTATCACGATGAATCACCGAGGAAAAATCATGGAAACCGAGTATCGACTCAATCTCACTGCTGGCATGCCCCATAATCAGGCGCATTTCTTCCGCCGTATAATTGCACAGACCTTTTGCAATCACACCTTGCGGGCCAATGATTTCAACACAATCACCCTTGTCGAACACGCCGTCCACGGCAGTCACGCCGACAGGCAACAGGCTGCTGCCTTTTTCCAGGATGGCGCTGGCCGCACCGGCATCGACATGAATCCGACCACTGGCCTGTAGCACTTCGGCCAGCCAGTGCTGACGCTTGCTCTGCCTGTCCACGCCGCAGAGAAACAGCGTGCCCACATCCTCGCCGGCCAGCAAGCGGGTCAGCATGCCTTTTTCCCTGCCGCTGATAATGGCCGCAGCCACGCCGCCGCGCGTGGCCACACGCGCTGCCGACAACTTGCTGGCCATGCCGCCGGTGCCGAAAGCCGAACCGGCATCGCCGGCCATCGCCATGTGCTCCTGACTCAAATGAGCCACCATATCAATGCGTCGGGCATCCGGGTATTCAAGCGGATTTTTATCATACAGCCCCGCCACATCGGTCAGCATCACCACCAGATCGGCATCGACTACCAGGCTGACCAATGCGCCCAGGCTGTCGTTATCGCCAAACTTGATTTCAGCCACCACCACCGTGTCGTTTTCATTCACAATCGGAATGACACCGGCGGAAAACAGCGTTTCGCTGGTATTGCTGGTATTGAGATAGCGGCGACGATGCCTGAGATCGTCCTTGGTCAACAGCATTTGCGCCACGCTCAAGCCATGGCGTGCGAATGCCTGCCCGTAAGCCCGCATCAGCTTGGGCTGGCCGATAGCCGCCGCCGCCTGTTTTTCATGCACCGACAGGGTGCGATCCACCCAGCCCATACGCACGCGCCCCAGCGCCACTGAACCGGATGTCACCACCACGATCTGTTTGCCATCCTTCATCAGCGCGGCCAGTTCATCGACCAGATGATCCACTACATCCTGACGAATACCGGATCCGGCATCGGCCAGCAGCGAGCTGCCGATTTTCACCACCACGCGGCGGACATGGGCCAGGTCAGAGCGGCGTTGAATCATCAATCCTGTTCTCCTCGCTTGCGCGGGTTCGGGCCATGGCGGCAACCGCCTGCTTGCGGGCTTCAAGCACCCGCTCATAGATTTGATGCAGCAGCATCTGCACACCTTCACCGCTGACTGCAGAAATCATAAATGTGGTTAAGCCTGTCTGTTTGGCAGCGGCCAGCGCCGCTGCTTTCTCGTCATCGAGCAGGGCGTCGATCTTGTTGAGTACCAGTAATCGGGGTTTTTGCCACAGCGTATCGCCATAGCCCTTTAGCTCCGTTTCAATTTCAGCAATCTGATCGGCCACCGGCTTGCCATCCTCACAGCAGGCATCAACCAGATGCAGCAATACCGCCGTACGCTCAATATGACGCAGGAAGCGATCACCCAGTCCGCGCCCTTCATGCGCCCCCTCAATCAGGCCGGGAATATCGGCCACCACAAAACCGTCGCCGTCATCCATAAATACCTGCCCGAGCTTGGGCTTTAATGTCGTAAACGGATAATCGGCGATTTTGGGCCGGGCATTGGAAATGCGGGCCAGCAGGGTCGATTTTCCGGCATTGGGCAAGCCGACCAGGCCGACATCAGCCATCAGCTTCAGTTCCAGATAGCGGATACCCTGTTCGCCTTCGGTGCCGGACTGGGAGTAACGCGGCGCACGGTTGGTACTGGTAGCGAAACGGGCATTGCCCAGCCCCCCCTCACCGCCGCGCGCCAGGATATAGCGCTCACCCTCTTCAGCCAGATCGGCCAGCAGGTTACCCTCTTCATCGCGCACCATGGTGCCGATGGGCACTTCCATGATGATATCTTCGCCATTCTTGCCGTGGCAGTCCGAACCCATGCCGGGCTGGCCGTTTTTGGCGATTAAACGCTTGCGCAGATACAGTTCCTGCAAGGTGTTCTTGCGACTGGTGGCGACAAACTCGACATGACCGCCACGCCCGCCATCACCGCCGTCGGGGCCGCCCTTGGGGATATATTTCTCGCGCCGGAACGATGTGCAGCCGCTGCCGCCATTGCCCGCCCGCACTTCAATTTTTACTTCATCAATAAAACGCATGACGCATTACACCATTAAACAGCATGAACCACAAAGACATCAGGTGAATTTCGCTTTCGAAAGAGATATCCCCTGGGGGAGGAAGGCACCAGGTAAAAGCAAAACCGGTATAGCATGCGACAGATTCATTATTTTCGTGCCTTTCTTTGTGTCTTCGTGCCCTTGTGGTAAACAGTTTTTCCAAATAAAAAAGGGGTGCGACAAGCGCACCCCTTTGAAGCTGTGAGACTCAGTCCCGCTTATTCGGCGATACGCACAGTCGTGCGACCGGCCTTCTTGAAATATTCCACCTTGCCGTCGGTCAGGGCGAACAGGGTGTAATCGCGGCCACAGCCAACATTCGCACCCGGGCGGATTTTGGTGCCGCGCTGACGTACAATAATATTACCGGCAATGACTGCTTCACCGCCATATTTCTTCACGCCAAGGCGCTTGGAATTGGAATCGCGTCCGTTACGGCTGGAGCCGCCTGCTTTTTTATGTGCCATGAGACTACTCCTTAATGCTGTCGATGCGCACAGAGGTGAAACTCTGGCGATGACCCTGGGTTAAACGATAGTTTTTACGACGGCGCTTCTTGAACACCACAATCTTCTGGCCGCGACCGCTGGCTGTGACCGTGCCGGTCACGCTGGCACCGGCAGCATCAGCGCCGGCCTTGATGCCATCACCTTCGCCGACCAGCAGCACATCGTCAAATGTGATTTCGCTACCGGCTTCGCTATCCAGCTTTTCAACGCGCAGGATATCGCCTTCCTGAACGCGGTACTGTTTACCGCCTGTTTTAATTACAGCGTACATATAACTCTCCGTGCCTTAGGCTGCTTTCGCAGCGGGCTTGCCGTATTTCTTGTAGAAACGTTCAACACGGCCTTCGGTATCAACAATCTTCTGCTTGCCAGTATAAAAAGGATGGCAGGCCGAACAGATTTCGACACGGAAATCGCCTTTGGTCGAGCGCGTTTCAAATGTATTGCCGCATGAACAAGTTACCTTGGATGCGATATATTCTGGATGAATGTCAGCTTTCACGTCATTGCTCCGTATTTTCTCAGGCTTTGTCTTTTTTCTAATCCGGTGCAGCAGGATAAAAGGCAGGCCATTTAAAGGGGCGCGATTTCTAGCGCCGCCGATGCAATTAAGCAAGCGTTAAAATGCTATTTTCAATCACTTCGCCCGGATTAGCCGGCTCAGGATGAATTAAACAGCCGTTTTGGAGCCTATCCGCGCTGGTTTTCGAGAAAATCCAGCAACCGTTCGGCATTATCCGCCAACATGCGATAAGCATGCTCAAAACCATCCGTACCGCCATAATACGGGTCGGGCACATCGGCAATATGCGGGCTGCTTTCAAACTGACGCATCATCAGGATGCGCGATTCAGCTACACCCATTTGTAATAATTGGGCCTTGTTATCGGCATCCATGGCCACCAGCCAGTCCCAGTCATGGCAGTTTCTGGGCGTCACTTGCTGGGCTCGGTGTCCGCTCAAATCCAGCCCGTATTCGCGCGCCTTGGCGGCAGAGCGCGGGTCGGCACTGCCGCCGACATGCCAGTTGCCTGTGCCTGCTGATTCAAAATGGTATTGCAGGCCACGTTGTTCGGCTGCCGCCCGGACAATAACCTCGGCCAACGGCGAACGGCAGATATTGCCCAGACAAACAAACAGCACGCGTTTTTTTTCATCGGTCATGGGCATTCCTCTCGGCCTGGGATAATTGCAGATACACCGGCGCCGGATAGCGCGGCATGGCATGCCAGTCGTCTACCCGCGCGCAGGCGGCTTGCGCCTCCAATGCCAGCGCCCGGCTGCGGGGCAGCGTCAGCGCTGTGCGCTGCCACTGCGCCAGCTCAATGGCCGGCGCGTTATAACAACAATACTGCGCCGGTTTCAGCCCTGCAAGTTCAGTCCAGTCCCGACAGACATCCTCATCGAGCTTGTTACCTTGCTGATAATAGCCGCAGAATACTTCACCCGCTCTGGCATCTTCCAGCACCCGCACGGGGGCTGCTGAATCTGCCTGCCGGGCTGTAATCGCCAGCGATGACAGATGCACTATCGGCAGGTTTAAACCGGCATTGATGCCGGCCAGCGTAGCCGCTGCAATACGCAGGCCGGTGAACGAGCCCGGGCCGGCACCCAGCGCCAGCGTATCCAGTTGCCGCCAGCTCAGGCCAGCCTGCTCCAACAGAGCCGCCAGCACGGGTACAATCCGTGTCGAGCGTGTTTTTCCGCTGCCGTCTGCATGCTGCTCTGATGCATAGCAGCGCCCGTTGTGAATAACACAGGCCGCGATGGCGCCACAAGCCGTGTCCAGCGCCAGAATAGATAACGGGTTTGTTGCCATAGGAGCAGCTGCACGTTCACCCATCACAGGTGCTTGAGCAAAGCCTGCCGTAATGCATCGCCATATTCCTCATGCTGTAAACCCAGCACGGCATTGGCCTGCAAAAAACCGGCCGGATTGCCGGCATCAAAGCGCTGGCCTTCCAGCAGCACACCATACACCGGTTCTTCTTTGGCCAGCGTGGCAATGGCATCCGTCAACTGGATCTCGCCGCCCCTGCCCGGTTTCACATCGCGCAATAAGGCCATCAAACGCGGCGTAAATATATATCGTCCGATTATAGCCATATGTGACGGCGCCTCTGCCGGCTGCGGTTTTTCCACCATATCAGTCAGCCGCAGCAAGCCATCGGCCTCGGCCTGATAGGCAACAATGCCATATTTGGATACCTGATCTGCCGGCACCTGTATCAGGCCAATCACTGAATTGCCGGTTCGTTCATACACATCACGCAGTTGTTGCATGGCAGGGATGCCGCCGACGATCAATTCATCCGCCAGCGAAACGCCAAACGGTTCATCCGTAATCCAGTGGCGGGCGCATAAGACGGCATGACCCAGCCCCAGCGCCTCCTTTTGGCGCACATAAATCACTTCAGCCATGCGTGCGACATAAGATACTTTGTTATACAGGGCTTCCTTGCCCGCCTGTTTCAAGTTGGCTTCCAGTTCGGCGGAAATATCAAAGTGATCTTCGATGGCTCGTTTGCCACGCCCGGTAATCATGATGATCTGCTGCATATCTGCGGCTATCGCTTCTTCCACGCCGTACTGAATCAGCGGCTTGTCGACAATAGTCAACATCTCTTTCGGACTGGCTTTGGTGGCCGGCAGGAAGCGGGTTCCCATGCCGGCAGCAGGAAAAATAATTTTACGTAATGGTTTCAATGCAAGGCCCCTTCCCGTTGGCAGAAATTAATAACGCGCTTTCATGGTTTGTTCCCGCACTGCGGCAATGCTTCATGCCACCGGGCGGAAAAACCATACGCGTGAATGGAGCCATTATAGCACAGTTTTATATCTTATGAGAGGCGTCCATAGGAATGCAGGCCGGAAAGATACATATTCACACCCAGAAAACAAAAGACCGTGATGAGGAATCCTGCCACAGCCCACCATGCCAGTGCTTTGCCATGCCAGCCGTGTGACACGCGCGCATGCAGGTAAGCGCCATAAGTCAGCCAGACAATCAGCGCCCAGGTTTCTTTCGGATCCCATGACCAGTAACCGCCCCATGCTTCAGCAGCCCATGCCGCGCCGAGGATGGTGGCCAGCGTGAAGGCAGGGAAGCCAATGGCCACAGCCTTGTAGGCCAGCTGATCGAGCTGCTCCAGCGAGGGGAAGATTTTCAACATTTTCGATGTACCGCCGTTTGCTTCCAGACGATGGCGTACCAGATAGGCCATGCCGGCGCCGCACGCAACGGCAAAGGAACCATAACCGACAAAGTTCATCGGCACATGAATCTTCATCCAGTAGGACTGCAACGCCGGTACCAGCGGCTTGATATCACCCTGGCCGACCGAATCCAGCCAGATACCGAAAAACACGCCGGCTGACACCAGCGTCAGCACAAATGCGCCCATCGCCTTGGCTTCGTAACGCTTTTCCAACGCCAGATAAACAGCCGTTGTGACACAGAACAACAGAATAAACACTTCATACAGATTGGATACCGGCGCATGGCCGATTTCCATATCAAACAGATAAGATTCATGCCAGCGCAGCAGCAGCGCGGAACCGCCCAGGTACACGCCGGCATAAGCCGACCATGTTGCGAGTCGGCCAATAAAAGATTCCGGCGCAAACAGATACGCGATGTAGGAGACCGCCGAAAAGATAAAAATCACATTCATCGCCATAATCACGCGACCGGCAAACAGATTGGACTGGTCTTCGTAGGTAATCTGACTCTGAGCCGGTT
>CAZXAI010000033.1:0-1633 GCA_964638265.1 uncultured Zetaproteobacteria bacterium | reverse complement strand
CGACCGGCAAACAGATTGGACTGGTCTTCGTAGGTAATCTGACTCTGAGCCGGTTCAAACAGCGCCCATATGGATGCCAGAATGACCATCAGTACAAAGCCATCCAGCCACGGCACGGCATTGCGGGCCATTTTTGCATCCATGAGCGTGGGTTTAATCGTGCTGGCGACAACAGCCAGACCGCAGCCGGCCAACGCTCCCGTGCCGCCCCAGAGCACACCTTTCATGCTCAGTATCTGGTATAAAAAGGCATTCTCTTCATATGCACCCGTGCCAAACATGGCCATGCCGGCAATACCCAGCATAGCGCCCAGATAGGCACTAAAACGCAACCAGGCCCAGCGCCCCTGATACAGGGTGGCGGCAAAGCCGGATTCAGCAGTTGTTGCATTCATAAAAACCTCCATGCGTTCTCAAAAATGATTGGTCATGATGACCGTTCGGCGAAATCTTTATCCAGTTGCGTGAATAGATCGTTAAAAGCCTGATTGAAAACAAGGTGATTGCGGTTGGCCATACCGGCCAGCGTGACATGCACGCCGCCCTTCGACTCAGGACGGATAATCAGCCACAGCTTGCGATGCGGCATATACAGCATAATGCACAGACCGATCACCAGCATGGCGCTGCCAAACCAGACCACATTCATGCCCGGATCCATGGCCAGCTGCAGGCCGGTATAATAATGCTGCTTGAAATCACCCAGCATGGGCAACATCGGCCAGGGTAGCGACGACAGCATATTGACCGCCTGCAGGGTGCGCATGGCCATATCCTGTATGTCTTCCGGCTGCTTGCCCTTTCCGAACACTTCTGTCATCGCATTCTTAAAGGCTGTCAGCTTCGCATTCTTGGCAGATTTATCCACGCGCTCCATTTGCCGCAAAAAAGCGTGAAACAGTTTCCACTCCACCGGATTGGTAAAATCCAGCCCCAGCGATACCGGCTTGTAGTCGGCCTTGTCGCCGGTCAGGGAAACCATGATAAACGAGCCCTGATTCTTGCCCTTGGGGCCGATGAACGGATTCATGAACGCCTTGATCTTGATCGGCTTCAGGCCGGGACCGCGCAACTCGTATTCAACAGCCGGGCCGAGATCCTGGAAATCAGTCGCTTCGCCCGGGTTGGCCATATTCTCGACATTATACGGTTTGAAATCGGTCACCTTGATCGACAGGCCGGTCTTTTTATCCTTCCACGTTTGATAGACGTGGGTCTTCGCCTCACTAATGGTTCCCGAGCCATCGAGGTGGAACATCTTGAATGTAATCTCTGAGCCGCCATCGCCGAAACTGGCCTGATAAATGCGCACGCCCTTATAGTATAAGGGCTCATTGACAATAATATCGCTGGTCAGCACCTCTTTGCCATGGTCGATAATAGTCAGATTACTGAGAAATTCCTTGGGCGCACCGGTCGGGAAAAAATCAATCGAAAAGCTGTTACAGCGCACTTCAAACGGCATCTTCAAATGGCCGGTTTGTGTACCCTGAGCAAAGGAAATTTCACTCTCCGAGCTCCCCTCCGGCACCGCCATATTGCCACGGAAGCCGTACTCAGAACCAATCCAGCCGCCCACCAGCACGACCAGGATAGCTGTATGCACCAGAATATAACCCCATTTATTCCAGCG
>CAZXAI010000032.1:0-13522 GCA_964638265.1 uncultured Zetaproteobacteria bacterium | reverse complement strand
ATCTGTTCGACCAGCTTGTCGCGCTTGATATTCAGGCGCTCGACTTCCTCGGCGATATTGACGCCGGAGCCGGAACCCATGCCGGATAAATCCTCGATCTTCGATGTCAGTTCAGCAATCGGACGTTCAAATTCAAGATAACTGTATGCCACTACGATTCTCCTTTAGCCTGTTTAACTGCCCCGGCGCATCTGCTGTTTGCGTGGCGGTTGCCACGATTTACAGCGAATATGCACCGACTCTGTGCCGAAACGTGCATCCAGTTGCGCCTTGACGCTGTCGGACCAGTCCATGCACGGCCCGGTTGCCAGAATCGCAAGACTAGCGTCAGGCAGGCGTACATGGAACGACAGACGCGCCTTACCCCCCTGAGCCGCACCCTTCAAACGCGCCAGCGTCACTTCATCCCAGGCGATACTGGCAGCTGAAATCTGAATTTCCGTCACCAGCTCGGGCAGAATCAGTTCCAGCGATGTGATGGCCTCGGCTATCAGGGTCGGCTCATCACCGCGTGACTTATCCACCCGCGCCGCCACCAGCAACGGGATATCGGCAGCCAGCAACTCGCTCGCCTCACTGAACAGCTTGGCAAAGCACACCATTTCCGCCTGGCCATGTAAATCTTCCAGCTGAATAAATGCCATCGTGCCGCGACCGCCATGGTATTGGCGTATGCTGGAAACGCCCACCGGAATCACCACCGGAGCGCCATCCTCGCGTTCAGACAACTGGCTTAAATTGCAATCGCCCAAGCCGGAGGCCCGATTCAGATAGGCCTCTAATGGGTGACCGGTCAGATAAAAACCCAGCACCTCGCGCTCGGCCTGCAAACACTCGCCCGGGCTCCATGCCTGGGTCAGCGGAAAACCGTTACCACTTTCCGGCTCGGCCAGTTCGAACAGGGCCGACTGATTGGAGGCAAACTCTTTGCGCTTGCGCCCCAGCTGTTCCATGGTCTCGGACAGGCCTTCCAGCGCAGCACGCTGATGCGGAATCAGGCCTTTCAACGCGCCGGCCTTGATCATCGCTTCCAGAATGCGCTTGTTAAGCGTACGCGGCGGACTGCGCATGATCAGGTGTTCAAAATCAGAGAATTCGCCGTGTTCGCGGCGCTCATCGATCACGGCCCGAACGGCTGCCTCGCCCACGCCCTTGATCGCCCCCAGACCATAGCGAATCGCATCACCTTCCGGGCGGAACTCCCAGTCCGATGTATTGATATGCGGCGCCAATACCTCGATACCCATATTACGGCAGTCGGTCACCAGCGCGGCAATTTTATCTGTATTGCCCATATCGCAGGACATCGTGGCAGCCATGAACGCCTGCGGAAAATGCGCCTTGAGATAGGCGGTCTGGTAGGAAATCAGTGCATAGGCGGCGGAATGGGATTTGTTGAAGCCATATCCGGCG
Organism: uncultured Zetaproteobacteria bacterium; assembly: GCA_964638265.1. GTDB lineage: Bacteria > Pseudomonadota > Zetaproteobacteria > Mariprofundales > Mariprofundaceae > Mariprofundus. The sequence goes on along the minus strand of CAZXAI010000032.1, from coordinate 12,109 downwards.
AATTTTTCCATCAGATCAAAAATCTGCTCGGCCTTGTCCAGATTGACCTGCTGCTTCTCCGCCCCGGCCATGAAAATCTTGCGTTGTATGGCCATCTCTTCGGCTTTTTTCTTGCCCATGGCACGGCGCAGCATATCGGCCTGACCGAGCGAGAATCCGGCCAGCTGCTGGGCAATCTGCATGACCTGTTCCTGATACAGAATCACCCCGTTGGTTTCCTGCAAAATCGCCTTCAACTGCGGCAGCGGATAGACAATCTCCTGACGCCCGTGTTTGCATTCGATGAAGGTATCGACCATGCCCGATTCCAGCGGGCCGGGACGATACAGCGCCACCAGGGCAATAATATCTTCAAAACAATCGGGCAGCAGCCGGGTCAGCAAATCACGCATGCCGGATGATTCCACCTGAAACACAGCCCCGGTATGGCCGGACTGCATCAGCTTGAATGTGGCCTCATCATGCATCGGAATGGCCGTAATATCGAACGCCTGCGCTTCGGGGCGCGGATCATACTGTTTGAGCAGTTTCACAGCGATATCGATCACGGTCAGCGTTTTCAGGCCGAGGAAATCGAACTTGATCAGGCCGGTTTTTTCGACATGGGCCATATCCCACTGCACCACCTTGCCCTCTTCACCGGCCACCTTGAACAAGGGGGCGGTTTCAGTCAGCGGCTCGCGGCTGATAATCACGCCGGCGGCATGTTTGCCGGCATTGCGGTGACGCCCTTCGAGCCGCTTGGCCAGATCAAACAGGCTGGCCACCTCATCATCCTGATCAATCATCTTGGCCAGTTTGGGCTCATCGACCAGCGCCTTTTCCAGCGTCATCTTCAAATCATTCGGAATCAGCTTGGCAATGGTATTGACCTTGGCCAGCTCCATATCCAGCACGCGCCCGACATCGCGAATCACCGCCTTGGCCTTCATCGAGCCGAAGGTGATAATCTGGGCGACTTTATCCTCGCCGTATTTATCGGTGACATAGCGAATCGCCTCCTCGCGCCGGTTCATGCAGAAATCAATATCGAAATCGGGCATGGATACACGTTCGGGATTGAGAAAGCGCTCGAACAGCAGTCCGTATTTGATGGGATCCAGATCGGTGATTTTCAGGCAGTAGGCCACCAGTGAACCGGCCCCGGAACCGCGCCCCGGGCCAACCGGAATACCCTGATTTTTCGACCATTTGATAAAGTCCGATACAATCAGGAAGTAGCCGGGGAATTTCATTTCTTCAATAATATCGAGCTCAAAACGCAACCGCTCATCGTAAACCTTGCGGTCGGCATCAGGGGCGCCGGCCAGAATCGCCGGCCAGCGTTCATCCAGCCCTTCATTGGACTGGGCCCGCATATAGGCGCTCAGTTCCATATCCACAGGCGGCTGAAAATCCGGCAGTTGATAGTGGCCGAACTGCAAATCGACATTGCAGCGGTTGGCGATATGCATGCTGTTTTCCAGCGCTTCCGGGATATCCTCGAACAACTCCGCCATTTCGGCATAGGATTTCATATAATATTCCGGCGTGAAATGGCCGGCCACATCATCACTGAGGCTGCGATTCTGTTGCAGGGCCAGCATGGCCTTGAAGGCATTGAAATCGTCGCGCTGCGGAAAATGGGCGTTATTGGTCGCCACCAGCGGAATATCCAGTTCATGCGCCAGTTTGATCAGCTGCCGGTTGATATCCTCCTGGCCGGCCGCGCCATGGCGTTGCAGTTCGAGGAAAAAACAGTGTTTGTGGAACATGTTTTTATAAGCCAGCGCCGCCTGCCGGGCGCCCTGTACATCGCCTTTCTGCAGCAACTGTTCCACTTCGCCATTCCAGCCGGCGGACAGTGCAATCAGACCATCGGCATGCTCTGCCAATAACGGTTTGCCGACACGCGGTTTATAATAAAAGCCTTCCAGATAGGAAATGGAAATCAGTTTTAGCAGATTCTTCCAGCCATGATTATTGCGCGCCAGCAATACGATATGCTGAAATCGCGGCCCCCTAGGCCCTTCGGATACGCGTTTATGGTGATCTTCGCAGAGATACACCTCACAGCCCAGAATCGGTTTAATGCCCATGCGCATCGCTTTGGAATAAAACTCAATAGCGCCGAACAGATTGCCATAATCAGTCAATGCCACCGCAGGCTGCTTGAGTTCCACCGCCTTGTTCAGCATATCATCGACGGAGGTGGTCGCACCCAATAGCGAAAAATCGGAGTGATTGTGCAGGTGAGCAAAGGGAGTGAAACGCATGCGGGGATCATAACCGTGAGCAGAACGTTTTGCATCCGTTCGAATGAGTCGTTTCATCTTAGCAACGCTGCGCTACCGCATTGCCCCGTTCCCGACTATGATTGCCGCCATCATCAATGAAAGAGAGTACGTGAAAATGGGCAGAGCATATCAAAACCGCAAGGTTTCCATGGCCAAAACGGCCGGAGCCAAGACCAAGGTCTATTCCAAATACGGCAGGGAGATTTATGTCTGCGCCAAAAATGGCGGCATCGATCCCAACGGCAACCTGTCGCTGCGCCGGCTGATGGATAATGCCAAGAAAGATCAGGTGCCGACGCATGTGATTGAACGCGCTATCGACAAAGCCAAAGGCGGCGGCGGTGAGGATTATTCAGCCGCACGCTACGAAGGCTTCGGCCCCGGCGGCTGCATGATCATCGTCGATTGTCTGACCGATAATAATAATCGCACCTATAACGACGTACGCCAGTGCTTTGCCAAAAACGGCGGCAAAATCGGCGGCCCGGGCGCGGTGGCGCATATGTTCGATCATCAGGCTGTATTTGTATTTCAGGGAGATGATGAAGATGGCGTGCTCGAAGCCTTGATGATGGCCGATATCGATGTCAGCGATATCGAAAGCGAGGACGGCATGATTACCGTGCTGACGCCCAATACGGAGTTTTTCAAAGCCAAAACCGCATTGGCCGAGGCCATGCCGGACATTGTGTTTGAAGTCGATGATATTTCCTATGAACCGCAAACGCTGGCCAATCTCAGCGGTGACGATGCCGAACAATTTGAGCAGTTAGTGGATGCGCTCAACGATTGCGACGATGTGCAGAAAGTCTATCACAATGCGGAGTTGGACACCTGACCCGGCATAGCCGCCAGCACACGGAAAGCTTCAGCACAGACTCTTGCTGACAATTTCAAACACATCGCCGGACAGGCTCTCGTGATCGGCAATGCGTTGCAGGGTGGCGCGATTCAAGGCGCTGCGCCCCGCTTCCAGCCGTTTCCAGTTCATCAGCGCACGCACCATGCGCGCGGCGATTTGCGGGTTGATGGCATCCAGCGCCAACACCTGATCGGCGATAAATGCATAGCCGCTGCCATCTTCAGCATGAAAAGCAGCCGGATTACGCATGGCGAACGTGCCGATGACAGCGCGCACCTTATTCGGATTACGCAGATCAAAGGCCTCATGCGCCATCAGCGCCCTGACCCGCTCCAGCGCACCGGGCAGCGATGATGCCGCCTGTACGGCGAACCATTTGTCCATCACATTGGCCTCACTGCGCCACTGCCGTTCAAAAGCGGTCAGCGCCTGCTGCCGTTCGGGGCAATCGCAATCCGCCAATGCGGCCAGTGCGGCATATTGATCGGTCATATTCGATGCTGTATTGAACTGCTCAAAGGCCAGACGAATCACATCTGTATCTTGCAGCGACATGAGATAAGCCAGACAGACATGCTTTAATTTGCGCTGTTGCATGGCGGCATCATCGTCGCCGGATGCCTGCGACAGGCGCTGGTAGCTACCTTCAAAATCGCTGCGCAAGCGCGTTGCAATCAGACGGCGCAACTGTTGGCGTGCGGCATGAATGGCAGCAGGGTCAAACGGCACACTGGCCTCGGCGATATCTGCTTCCGAAGGCAGCGTCAGCGCTTCGGCTTTCAGCGCCGCATCCAGAGACGGGTCATGCAACACATGCGTAAAAGCCTCGAACAGAATCGCCTCCGGCTCATCACCGGCCAGCATGGACAACAATGTTTGCATGGACAATCGCTGCGCAGCAGCCCAGCGATTAAACGCATCGGCATCATGCTGCATCAGAAACGCATCATCGGCCGGACTGTAGGGATAATCCAGCTCGACCGGGGCGGAAAAACCGCGCAGCAATGATGGCAATGGCTGTTCTGCCACATGCACAAACACAAACGATTGTTCGGCCTGACTGACCAGCAGCGTACGGTTTGTCCCACAAGCTTGTGTTTCATCAGTCAGTTGTAGCGGCGCTTCCGAGCCATCGGGCAACAGCAGCCCGACAGCAAGCGGAATCAGGAAGGCTTGTTTATCGCTGCTTTCCGGCGTGGCCGGGCAGGTTTGCGAACAGTGCAGCGTACAGGTCTGCTGCGCCGCATCATAATCCATACGCACGCGCAATATCGGCGTGCCGGCCTGATCATACCAGCACTGCATTGGCGATAAATCGACATCATTGGCATCGGCCATGGCAGCCAGGAAATCCTCGGTGGTCACGGCCTGCCCGTCATGGCGCTGGAAATACAAATCCAGGCCGCGCCGGAATCCGTCCACCCCCAGCAGGCTCTGATACATACGCACCACTTCCGCGCCCTTTTCATACACGGTGACGGTATAGAAATTATTGATTGCCATATACGAGGCCGGACGCACCGGATGCGCCATCGGGCCGGCATCCTCGGCAAACTGATGGCTGCGCAGCAGGCGTACATCCTCAATGCGTTTGACCGCCCGCGAATGCATATCGGCGGTAAACTCCTGATCGCGAAACACGGTTAAGCCCTCTTTCAGGCTGAGCTGGAACCAGTCGCGACAGGTCACCCGGTTGCCCGTCCAGTTATGAAAATACTCATGTCCGATCACCGCCTCAATGGCGATATAATCGTCATCGGTGGCCGTTTCAGGGCTGGCGAACACCAGTCGGGAGTTGAAGATGTTCAAACCCTTGTTCTCCATCGCGCCCATATTGAAATCATCAACGGCGACAATCATAAACAGATCCAGATCGTATTCGAGGCCGAAACGCTGCTCATCCCAGCGCATGGCGCGTTTCAGCGAAGCCATGGCATGATCACACTGTTCGATATGGTGCGCTTCGGTGTAAATGCGCAAGCTGATATCGCGCCCGGTCATGGTGGTAAACTGATCGTCCACACAGCTGAGCTCACCGGCCACCAGCGCAAACAGATAGCAGGGCTTGGCAAAGGGATCATGCCATTCGGCCCAGTGTCGCCCGTCTGGTAAATCGCCGCGCCCGACCGGATTGCCATTGGAGAGCAGCACCGGATTGGCTGCTTTATCGGCCACGATACGCACCGAAAATACCGCCATTACATCGGGTCGATCCGGATAAAAAGTGATGCGGCGAAAGCCCTGCGCCTCGCACTGGCTGCAATACATCGCGCCGGAGCGGTATAAACCCTCCAGGGCTGTATTGGCTTCGGGATTGATGCGGGTGACGATTTCCAGTTCAAATGCATCCGGCGCATCGGCGATACGCAAACCGGCCGCATGCAGTTGATAAGCATCTGCTGACAGCGCCTGACCATCGAGCCGGACAGACAGCAGTTCCATATCATGGCCATCCAGCGCCAGCGGCGCATCTGGCTCAGCCTGCGGATTGCGTCGATAACATACCGTGGAAACAACCTCCGTAGCAGTCGGGTGCAGCGTAAATGTCAGCGCTGCATGCTCAACCAGAAAGGCCGGCGGCTGATAATCTTTCAGATAAATGGTGTGAGGCTGTCGCATGGGCATTCCTGTCGAGCTGTATGTCAGATAAGAAAGATGGTGGCCAAACCGAGAAACGAGAAAAACCCGACCACATCGGTTACCGTGGTCAGAATCGTGCCGGAAGCCAGGGCCGGATCGATATTCAGGCGTTGCAGCGTCAGCGGAATCATGGCGCCGGCCAGGCCGGCCATAAACAGGTTAATCATCATCGCCGCCGCGATAATCAGGCCCAGTTTTATACCCAGATCCGGGAACCAGAATGATGCAATCACTCCCATGGTAATGGCGAAAATCACGCCCGAAACCATGCCCACCGAGACTTCTTTCACCAGCGCGCGGCGGGCATTGGCGAATGTTACGCGACCCAGCGCGATACTGCGCACAATCACCGTCAGCGTCTGGGTGCCGGCAATGCCGCCCATGCTGGCCACAATCGGCATCAGTACGGCCAGCGCCACAATCTGGGCAATGGTGGCTTCGAATTGGGAAATCACAAACGAGGCGGCAATGGCCGTGACCAGATTCACCGCCAGCCAGACGCCGCGCCGCCGCGCCGTTTTGGCAACCGGTTCAGCCAGATCGTCCTGATCGGACAGGGCAGCCAGTCGATACATATCCTCGGTCGCCTCTTCCTGAATCACATCAATGACATCATCCGCCGTAATCCGACCAATAAGCACGCCGGCATCATCGACCACCGGCAGCGCCAGCATATCGTATTTATCGAAAATGCGCGCCACCTCTTCCTGATCCTGACCGGCATGCACGCTGGGGAAATCGGCATTGGCCACCTCGGCCACAATGGTATCTGCTTCGGCAAACAGCAGCGCATGCAGGGATAATACGCCGACCAGCACATCGTCATCATCCACCACATAGACATAGTGCAGGTTTTCAATTTCCCTGCCGAATCGACGCAATACCCGGATCACCTTGTCCACCGACCAGTCATGGCGCACCTTGAACAGCTCGGACTGCATCAGTCCGCCGGCCGATTCCTCATCATGAGCCAGCAACGAGGCGACCTCGCGCCGCTCATCCGGCTCCAGCCGTTCCATCACTTCATCGGCGACATGCTTTTCGACCGCCTGCAGGATATCGGTGGCATCATCGGAATCGAGATGCTCCACCACATCCTCGATTTCATCGGTATTGAGCACAGCCAGCAGATTTTCCTGCATGCCTTCCGGCAGTTCGAGCAGGGCATCGCCCAGCAGTTCATCGGGGATATGCTGAATAATGGTCAGGCGTTCATCATCATTGCGGCACGACAACAGCAATTCTGCCAGTTCAGCATCATGCATGCTGCTCAGCAACTCACCGAGACGCGCATCATCCCACTTGGCCAGGTGGAGAGCTGCCGTACTGTCAGGCAGTGCTGAAGTGTTTTTGTTGTTGGCCAAGGCGCATCTCCTTTTTGCTAATATATCAATATAACGATTCAGCACCATTCGGGCGTACGGTGAAAAAGACCATGCCTGTTACGACGGCGGCAGCCTACACCAGCAACTATCGGCATGAAACAAGGCCTTGTCTGTACACAGATACATGATGGTGTACAAAGCAGCCGAAGCGGCATACGCTTCTTCCATACAAGCGCCAGAGGAATCCGAACCATGTATAAAATGCCAACCATCCTCGTTGTCGACGATGAGGATATTATTCGCAACATCCTGGTCAAGCTCATTCATGGGCTCGGTTATAGCATATTGCAGGCCTCCAACAGCACCGAGGCAGTGAGCATGATGCGCCAACACAAACCCGAAGTGGTGTTGCTGGATATTGTCATGCCGGGCGTGGACAGTCTGGAAGTCCTGCATACGGTTCGTGGCGATGACAGCCTGAAGTCCATCGCCATCATTCTGGTGTCCGGCATCGACGATCTGGACACCATTGCACGCTATATCGAGGCCGGGGCCGATGATTTTCTGCCCAAACCATTCAACAGCGCACTGCTGAAGATGAAAATTCGCAATGCGCTGGAACGATCACGCAGCCGGCAACAAACGCCCGCCCAGTTTTGTGAAACATTCTGCAGCCAGCTGGCGCATGACCTGAACAATGCCCTGACCGGCATTATGATGACCACCGAACTGCTATTGATGGAACAGCCTGACCCCGCGTCAAAGCAACACCTGGAAGGCATCATCAAATCTACTGAACAGGTCAGCGCTATCATCAAGCAACGTCGCGACAGCATGCGCGACAACAAGGCTTCATAGCGTCTGATACTTACGGCAGTATGCGCCGCCCTATGAATGCAGCAGCAAACAGTCAACACACAGACAAACCAACGTCACCCCCGCTCAACGGCCTGGCCTGGCAACTGGCCGGGCTGGCGCGTTCAGATGCGCTGCATGTATGGATATGCCCGGATCTGCGCAGCTATCGCCAGCTGGCCGATGAGGTAGCTTTTTTCCTGCACGATGCGCCCGACAAGCTGTGGCGTTTTCCAGCCTGGGAAGTATTGCCGTATGATCGCGTTTCCCCGCATCACGCCATTGTCGGCGAACGCTTCGCCACCCTGGGCCGTTTGCTCGATACGCCCAGACCGAGCGGCCTGCTGCTCACCGCCCTGCCCGCCTGGCTGCAACGCATTGCACCGCCGCAATCGGTGGCCGCCCATGTCTGGCAACTGAACATCAACATGCCACTGGATATCGCCGGCCTTAAAACGCGCCTGACCGAAGCCGGCATGATGCCGGCCGAACGCGTGCTGGCGCCGGGCGAATTCGCCGCCCGGGGCGGGCTGTTCGATATCTGGCCGGCCACGGAAGCCACGCCGCTGCGCATTGATTTATTCGGCGATGATATCGAATCGATTCGTCGCTTTGACCCGGAAACGCAGCGCTCGGGAGAGCATCTGGACAGCTTCACTTCCGTGCCGGTGCGCGAGGTGATTCTGGACAAACCCGGTTGTGACACCTTTATCGCCGCTTTCCGCGCCCGTTTTCCGCAATTACGCACCCACCCCATGCTGGCCGCCGTGCAGGCCGGACGCCCGCATCCGGGCATCGAAGCCTTGTTGCCGCTGGCCTATGGGCAAACCGCGCGCCTGCTCGACTACCTGCCCGATGACTGCTCCGTCCATGCCGATGCAGATATTGAAACGCGCCGCAGCGCCTTTGCCGACCAGGTCAGAGCCCAGTTTGACATGGTGCGTGCCAGTGCCGAACCCAGCATCAGCCCGCAGGAATTATTTGCCGTAGATACCCGCATTGCCGCCACCCGCCTGCCCAACGCGCGCATGCAGGCTGCGCCGTCTCTGCGCGACTACGCCGACCGCATGAAGCCGCTGCAGGCACTGCGCACCGCCCTGAAAAAGAAACTGGATGCAGGCTGGCAGCTATGCCTGGTCGCGCACGGGCCGGGGCAGCAGGAACGCATGCTCGAAGCATGCGCTGAACTCGGCGAGGCGGTGCCGCACGGCAATCTGGATGACTGCCGCCGCGATGCCCTGAGCAGCACCATCGGTTATCTCGACAGCGGCTTTGCCCTGCCGTCACAGAAAATCCTCTACCTGACCGGTCGCGAACTGCTCGGCCAGCGCCTGCCGCGCAAACGCAGACGCAATATCGCCATGCTGCACGCCGATATTTTCACCTCGCTGGCCGAACTGAATCCGGGTGATGCGGTGGTGCATGAGGATCACGGCGTCGGTCGCTATCAGGGGCTGGAGAGCATGGGCGAGGCTGATGATCTCGCCGATTTCATCAAAATCGAATATGCGGATAAAGCCTGCGTGTTTGTGCCGGTCGAAGATCTGGCTCGCTTACACCGGTATACAGGCGATGAATCGCCCACGCTGAATAAACTCGGCTCGGAAAAATGGAAGCGCACGCGTGAACGCGTCAAACGCGATTTGCTGGCTATGGCGCATGAACTGATTGCCGTGGAAGCCGCCCGCAGCGGCCAGAGCCGCCCGCCTTACCCGATGTCCGGCCCGGTGATGGCGGCTTATGAAGAATTCGCCGCCCGCTTCCCGTTTGAGGAAACCGACGATCAGGTGGAAAGCATCGATGCCATCCTGCGCGATCTGGCCAGCGACAAACCGATGGATCGGGTGATCTGCGGCGATGTCGGTTTCGGCAAGACCGAAGTCGCCATGCGGGCGGCCTTTATCGTGGCCGAATCAGGCCGGCAGGTGGCCATTCTGAGCCCGACCACAGTGCTGGCCAATCAGCATTATGCCAGTTTTTCCGAACGCTTTTCCGGCACCGGCCTGAATGTCGAACTGATTTCCCGACTGCAGGGCAAGGCAGAAACCGACCGCATCACCCGCGCCCTGGCCGGCGGCGATGCCCGTATCATTGTCGGCACCCATCGCTTGTTATCCGATCAGTTCAAGTTCGCCGATCTGGGCCTGGTGATTGTCGATGAAGAGCAGCGCTTTGGAGTGAAACACAAACAGAAACTCAAGGCCTTACACACCAGCGTCGATTTACTCACCCTGACCGCCACCCCGATTCCACGCACCCTGCACCAGACCCTCTCCGGCCTGCGTACCGTATCGATTATCAGCACGCCGCCGGCGGAACGCGAAGCGATTCGCACCATGGTATCCAGCTTCGATGCCCATATTGCCGCCGAAGCGATTCGCCGTGAGCTCTATCGCGGCGGCCAAGTGTATTATCTGCATAATCATGTCAAAAGCATCGAACGCATTGCGGCTCGGTTGCGCCAGGATGTGCCGGAAGCCGAAATCGGCATTGCCCACGGCCAGATGAGTCCGGCGGAACTCGATCGCCAGATGATGGCGTTTTACGAGGGGCGGCTCCACATTCTGGTCTGCACCACGATTGTCGAATCGGGGCTGGACGTGCCCAATGCCAATACCCTGATTGTTGAGCGCGCTGACCTGCTCGGCTTGTCGCAATTACACCAGATTCGTGGCCGGGTCGGGCGCAGTCACCGCCAGGCTTACGCCTATTTATTCACCCCCGATGCGCGCGCCATGACGGCTGACGCACGCGAACGCTTGCAGGCCATTGCCGAACACACCGAACTCGGCGCCGGTTTCCTGCTGGCCCGTCAGGACATGGAAATTCGCGGCGCCGGCAATCTGCTCGGAGCGGAACAGAGCGGGAAGATCGAAGAAATCGGCCTGGATATGTATATGGATATGCTGTCCACTGCCGTGGCCGAGGCGCGCGGTCAGCGCGTCAAACCGAAGCAGGCGGTGGATATGCACCTGGGCATCAATGCCATTCTGCCGCCGGATTATATGCCGCAGTCCGGCGAACGCCTGAATCTCTACCGGCGCATTTCACGCGCCGAAGACGATGGGCAAATCACCCTGCTGTTTGAAGAAATGACGGATCGCTTCGGGCGCATGCCGGAGGAGGCCAGATTCTGCCTCGAACAACAACGCCTGCGCTGGCGCGCATCCGAACTCGGTTTATCCGCCATCAAGGAGGTCGGCCAGGGATTCAGGCTCCACTTCACCGCCGAATCGCGTATCGATCCCGGCAAGATGCTGCTGCGCGTGCAACGCGAACCCAACCGCTTCCGCCTGACCCCGGACGGCAATCTGACCCTGCTGCACGCTTCCGATCACAAACGCGAACAACTCAACGGGTGTATCGCCTTCCTGGATGAGTTAATCAAAACCTGAGACATAACCTGATAAGGTTTTGACTCTACTCTGCGAAACTCTGTGTCCTCTGCGGTGAAATGCTTTTGATTTTCTGTTCATATTGGCAGCATGGCGAGCATGAGTCGCCGCCCTACCCTTGCCGAGCCCGGATTATTGTTTATGGATATGGATTCCACCCTGATCCAGTGCGAGTGCATTGACGAAATCGCCGGCTTTCTCGGCATTAAGCCACAGATTTCCGCCATTACCGAACGCGCCATGCGCGGCGAACTGGATTTCGCCGCCTCGCTGACCGAGCGGGTGCAACTGCTGGCCGGACTCGATGCCAGCGTACTCGATCAGGTCTATGAACAATGTATCGAACTGACCGACGGGGCGGAAACGCTGATTGCCCGGCTGAAACAGCATGACTGGAAAATCGGACTGGTTTCCGGCGGCTTTACCTATTTCACCGATAAACTCGAACAACGGCTCGGGCTGGATTTCACCCGCTCCAATGTGCTCGAAATCAAAAACGATAAGCTGACCGGTAACATTATCGGCGCTATTGTCGATGCCGAAACCAAGCGCCGCTGCCTGTTGCAACAGGCCGATATTTTCAGCATCCCGATGCATCAAACCGTCGCGCTCGGCGATGGCGCCAACGATTTACCGATGATTCAGGCCGCCGGTCTCGGCATCGCCTTCCACGCCAAACCCACAGTGATAGAACAGGCACCGTATGCCATCAGCGAGGGCGGACTGGAACAAACCCTGACGTTTTTCGCATAGCGG
>CAZXAI010000031.1:0-13743 GCA_964638265.1 uncultured Zetaproteobacteria bacterium | reverse complement strand
GCACAGCGATAACAAACAGCCATGCAATCACGCCGCGCTGCTGATCATCGGCATAGAGAAACGATTCGCACCAGCCCGCCCAGCGCCCGAACCACGCCACCGGATGCCAGCGATTGGCCGGATCGCCAACGATAAGCTCCATAAACAAGGCCAATGCCAATGTCACGTTTCAACCTCCATTACACCGGGGCGAGGAAAAACCAGCGATGATGAAGCTTCACGCGCCAAGGTGCAAATCACCCCGACAAGCTCGCCAGTCAAAACCAGTTGTGCAGCCCCCCCTGAGCATGCTTCTTCCTAACTGCGGTGATTTCATATCTTGATCTCCTCGTAAAAAATCACGCGACCCTCATTTGATCATTGTTGGTTGCAATTCCGGGCTATTTTCACCATTCACACCTTTTTGGCACGTTAAAATGTTCACGCCAAGTCACGGCAAAACGCACCGCTTTCACTTGTTGGATAGTTGTAAACGCGACGTGCATCGCAAGTCTTTGCATTATCGCTGGTGACAAATAGTTTGGCGCCATGAGAATCGGCATGGATCTGGGCGGTAGTAAAATCGAACTGATTACACTGGATGCGCAGGGCGCGGAAGTGTTGCGATTCAGGCGCCCGACACCGGCTGGCGATTATCCGGCGACGATTGCCCTGATGGCCGGGATGGTAGAACAGGCGGAAGTCAGCCTGGACGCCAGATGCAGTGTAGGCGTCGGTACGCCGGGCGCGGTTTCATGCCAAACCGGACGCATGAAAAACTGCAATTCCACCTGCCTGAACGGACAGCCGTTGCAACAGGATCTCGAACAGGCGCTCGGGCGCGAGATTCGTTTGAGCAATGATGCCAACTGTTTTGCCCTGTCCGAAGCAGTCGATGGCGCGGGTGCTGGCCATACAGTGGTGTTCGGTGTGATTCTCGGCACCGGCGTGGGCGGCGGCATTGTCGTCCATGGAGAGGTGCTTGACGGCGTCAATCATATTGCCGGCGAATGGGGGCATAATGCCTTGCCTGCTGCCATGCCGTCCGAATTGCCCGGCCCTGTCTGTTATTGCGGCAGGCGCGGCTGCATTGAGACATGGCTATCCGGCCCGGCCATGGCTGCGGATCATGCGCGAGAAACAGGCCAGCATCTGGATGCGGCGCATATTGCACAGTCCAGGGATGCAGCTTGCCGGACTACGCTGGAGCGCTATTGTAACCGTCTGGCTAGGGCCCTGGCCGGGGTAATCAATATCGTTGATCCGGACGTGATAGTGCTCGGTGGCGGCCTGTCCAATATCGATGCACTGTATCAACAGGTGCCGCAGCGCTGGTCGGCTGATGTGTTTTCAGATGTGGTGCGTACGCAGCTATTGCCGCCGCTGCATGGCGATTCATCCGGTGTGCGTGGCGCAGCCTGGTTATGGGGGGCATCATGAACATCGCGCATATCGGCCTGATTGTGTCCGATTTAAATCGGGCTGCATTATTTTATGAGGGCGTGCTGGGGCTGTCCCGCACGATACGCCCGGCATTAAACTTTGATGGTATCTGGTACGAACTGGACAACGGTCAGCAGATTCACCTGATGTTGCTGAATAATCCCTATGCCGCTTGTGAAAAGCCCGCACATGGTGGCCGGGATCATCACCTCGCCCTGCATGTGGACGCGTACGATATGATTTGCCAGCGCCTGGATGCCGCGAGCATCCCATATACGACCAGCCAATCAGGCCGTACGGCCCTGTTCTGCCGTGATCCCGACGGCAATACGATTGAGCTGATCCAGTCATGCTGCTGACCCTGGCCACACAGCGGTGCAATCGTCCGCTGTCATGTGGAAATCCGTTGAATCCACTATTCCCGAATTAAGCCGCTCCGGGAGCCTCAATACTGTCCTTCCAGCCACAGCCTTCCGTGGCACACACATGTTCCGTACCATGACGTTTGGTCACTTTAATCGTTACAAACGGTGCCTTGCATTGTGGGCAGGCGCGGTCAATCGGTTCATTCCACAGCGCATTTTTGCATTTGGGGTAGGTCGAGCAGGAATAGAATATTTTACCACGCCGCGATTTCTTTTCCAGAAACGTACCCTTGCCACACTGCGGACAGGCGACGCCGGTATCTTTCGGCTTTTCCAAGGGCTGAATGTTTTTGCATTTGGGATAGGCGGAACAGCCGAGAAATTTGCCGTAACGACCGGCCTTGATGACCATCTGCTCGCCGCATTTATCGCACTTCTGGTCGGAGAGTTCCGGCTCGGCCTGCTCGCCATCCTTGCCGTTCAGCGGTTTGGCGACCTTACAGTCGGGATAGCCGGTACAGGCCATGAACTTGCCATAGCGCCCCAGCTTGATGGCCATCGGCTTGCCGCATTCCGGACATGCCTCATCGGTTTCTTCCGACGGACGGGGAGCCGTGGCAGCGACATCGACAGCAGCCTTGAACGGCCCCCAGAAATCGCGCAATACCGGTTTCCAGCCGCTTTCGCCGCGCGCCACGGCATCCAGCTTGGCTTCTACCGAGGCGGTAAATTTTGGATCGACAATTTCACCGAATGATGAGACCAGGAATTTATTGACCCACTCGCCGGTATCAGTCGGCACAAAGCGCTTCTTTTCCATCTCCACATATTCGCGCACGCGCAATACATTCAGAATCGAGGCGTAGGTGGACGGGCGTCCAATGCCGTTGGCTTCGAGCTCCTTGACCAGCGTGGCCTCGGAAAAACGCGGTTTGGGTTCGGTGAAGTGCTGTTTGGCCAAGGCCTGCTTGATGTTGATAGCATCGCCAACGGCCAGCGCCGGTAACAAACGATCCTTGTCATCCTTGGCCGGTTCATCGGTGCCCTCGATATAGAGTTTGCGGAAGCCGGCAAAGGCCAGCGTCGAACCGGTGGCTCTGAGGGTTAAATCCCCCGAATCAATATCGGCGCGCACCTGATCCAGCACAGCTGCCGCCATTTGCGAGGCCAGCGCCCGTTTCCAGATCAGCGTATACAGCCTTAAAGCATCGGCATCGAGTACCGATTTCATTGCTTCAGGCGTGCGCGCGCTGGCTGTCGGACGAATCGCTTCATGCGCTTCCTGGGCGTTTTTGCTCTTGGTTTTGAAATGGCGTGCTTTCTCGGGCAGGTAGTCGGCGCCATAGTTTTTGCCAATATGAGCGCGCATGTCGGCAATGGCATCTTCGGAAATATTCAGCGAATCGGTACGCATATAGGTAATCAGACCGACGGGTTCCCCGTCCACCTCGATGCCTTCATACAGCTTCTGCGCCACCTGCATGGTCTTTCTGGCCGTAAAGCCCAGTTTCCGCGACGCATCCATCTGCAGGGTGGTGGTAATGAACGGCGGGGAAGGCTGTTGTCTGACCTGTTTCTTTTGTACATCGCTGACACGGAAGCTGGCTTTTTCCACCCGCCGCGCCATGACTTTGGCATTGACCCCGTCAGTAATGGAAAACTTTGTCAGCTTTTTGCCATCCACAGCACTGAGTTGAGCCTGAAAACCGGATTTCCCGGTTTCGCATTCGGTATCAATCGTCCAGAATTCTTTCGGCTGGAAATCGCGAATCTGCTGTTCGCGTTCGCAAATCAGGCGCAGCGCCACCGACTGTACCCGCCCTGCCGATAAACCGCTGCGAATCTTGCGCCACAATAACGGCGACAGGGTAAATCCCACCAGATAATCCAGCGCACTGCGCGCCTGCTGGGCATCGACCAGCTGCATATCCACTTCAGTCGGATTCTCAACGGCCTGGGTAATGGCTTTTTTGGTGATTTCATTAAAGGTAATGCGCTGAATATCCTTGCCATCGAGCGAGCCGCGTTCACGCAAGACTTCCGCCACATGCCAGGCAATGGCTTCACCCTCGCGATCCAGATCGCTGGCCAGAATTAACGTGTCTGCCCGCTTCATGGCTTTATCGATGGCATCGAGGCGTTTCTTTTTGTCTTCGATAATCTGATATTTGATAGCGAAATCGTTATCGGGATCCACCGAGCCGTCTTTCTTGGGAAAGGCGCGGACATGGCCGTAACTGGCCAATACTTTATAACCTCTGCCCAGATATTTTTCGATGGTTTTGGCTTTGGCGGGAGACTCCACCACAACAACTGCGCTCATGTTCGATGCAACTCCACAGATAACATATAACGGCTGCCGGGCAGTCGTTCAATCACGCCCTGCAGCTCAAGGCGCAGCACGATGGGGGAAAGCTCGGGCACGGTCAAGCCGCAAATGTCAGCCAGATGATCCACATGCATGCTTTCGCCGGCCAAAGCCTGCAACAGTTTGGACTCGCCTGCATCGACCGGTTGATACGTGTTGCCGCCTGTTGATGCCCCCTGCTCAGGCGTCATCCAGCCCATATATTGCAACACATCATCGGCATTTTCAGCCAATACAGCACCATCGCGAATCAGCAGGTGACAACCGCCATGATTGCCGCCCAGCACCGAGCCCGGCACGGCGAATACCTCGCGCCCGTAATCAACGGCCTGTCTGGCGGTAATCAGAGAACCGGAACGCACATCGGCTTCCATTACCAGCGTAGCATGGCTCAAACCGGCAATAATGCGGTTGCGGCGTGGAAAGTGTTCCGGCCTGGCGCTCACGGCAGGTAAAAATTCGCTGACCACGCAGCCGCGCCGCGCAATCGCCTGCACCTGCGCGTGCTGTTGTTCGGACAGTGCGGCCAGGCCGCAGCCCAGCACGGCGATGGTGGGCGCATCGCCGTCAAGCGCGCCGCCATGCGCCGCTGCATCAATACCGTATGCCATGCCACTGACGATGCATACCTGTCGGCTGGACAGATAACTGCACCAGCGCCGCGTAATCAGGCTGCTTTCCCGGCTGGCCCGGCGTGCGCCGACCACAGCCAGCATGCGGGCGTGACTCAAACTGCTCACATCTCCCTGGCAAAACAGCAGCAGCGGCGCATCATCGAATGGCGTTAACAATGCCGGCCAGAGCGCATCATCCGGACAGAGCATCCCGATTTGATACTGCCGGCACAGTTCGATAACCGTTTCAATCACCGGGGGACGGCTCAGCGCTGCCAGTAGAGCCGGCCCGATACCGGCTATCGCGTTTAATGCTGCTGCGGGCTGCGACCACAGGCGATCAATACCGCCAACAGCCTGCACCAGCCTGCGTCCGGTCACAGGGCCTATGCCAGGCACCATCGCCAGCCGCAGCCATCGCAGCGCCTTATCCGAGATCATCGGGGGGAGGGGGGGTCGGCCATCGCCTGTCCGAAAACCCTCTGGAATCATCGTTCACCCTGCCGGCAGGCATGGCACGCCCATGTTCCGCAGGCTGTTGCTATTGTGGCGGCGAACCATGGACAGAATCACCGATATTGATTGGCGCTGTCGACTTGGTGATCAGGGCAATCGATGCCTGCGACTGTGTTGCCAGCACCAGCACGGCACCAATACGCTCTTCCGGCAACAGCACCTTGCCACCGGACACGCTATCCGCGACCAACCGCCCTGCTTTATAGATAGCCAGTCGCATGCCGGCTTCCAACCCGTCTGTTTGTCCCAGGCTGATGCCCAGCACCTGATGCTGGGCTGCCTCATGCCCCTCATTACGGATATAAATCACCGTGCCGAGCAGATGGGTGCGAGGCTGTTTGAGCACGAGGTGATGATCAATTTTCCGAGCCGGCATGATACGGTCGCCGCGTGACATCTCCTCGAAGGCTTTCACAACGGTGCCGCGAAACACCCCCCCCTGTTCCGAGATGATACGAATCTGGCCCAGGTGCTTGACCAGCACGCCCAGCGCCTTGCCGCTTTTCGGGTCATGCAGGGTATCGGTATTGCGGAATACATCGAACAGGGTGCCGACTTTGGCCGGGTGCTTCAGCTTGAGGTAGACAAAATCATGGGCGCCGTAATTCAACCGGTCATCGCGGGAATCAACAATATAACCCACGCCCTGCACCTGATCCGGATGCATAAACCCCTGTCGCTGCAAGGTAGTCAATAACAGGGATGAATCCGTATGTCCGTCCAGACGTTCAACCGGCCGGATGATCACCTGGGGCTGTGGGCGGCTGGTGCTTAAGCCGCCCGGACGATTACCATCAAACCATATTTTGTTGCCGGGGTAAATCAGGTCGGGGTTGGTGATGTACAGATTGTGTTCCCATATGTTCAGCCATTGATACGGGTTCTTGAAAAAATGATTGGCAATATCCCACAGGGTATCACCTTTTTTAACGATATACGGTTGCGACACATCCGCTTTCACATCGCTGCTACCGGTTGCGGCCTCTATCGGACGGGATGCATCCTGCGCGTACAGTGGCGCGGCAGCCATCACCAGCCCGGCTAGCAGCGCTGGCAATATCATCTGTTTTCGTATCATATCCGCCTCCCGGAGGGCTGAAACATTGTCACAGCATGGTATGCCATGCAATGGGTGGTGCGCCTCATGAACGGGCCTTGCCCTCTTTGCGGGTGGATGGTTCCGTACCATTCATCAGACGTTTGATATTGCCGGCATGTTTCAGTGTCACCAGTGATGCAAAAACCATGCCGACCAGCAAGGCCGGCACCGAGCCGCCCGTCCATACGACCAGTACAGGCAGCAGCAGTGCCGCTACAATCGAGGACAGAGACACATAATGGGTCAGTTTAATGCAGATGATCCATATCAGCAGACCTGCGCCGGCTGCTATCGGCTGCCATGGCAACATGACCCCGAGCATGGTCGCCACGCCTTTCCCCCCCTTAAACCCCAGATAAACAGGATACAGGTGCCCCAGAAATGTGACTACCGCAATAATCGCGATCCATACTTCCGACAGGCCCGCCAGCATCGCCAGCCATACCGGCAGCGTACCCTTGGCAATATCCGCCAGCATGGTCAATGCTCCAACCAGCTTGCCGCCCGTACGCATGGCATTGGTGGCGCCAATATTGCCACTGCCATAATCGCGCGGGTCGCGTTTACTTAATAACTGCGTTAGCAGCAGTCCGAACGGCACCGCCCCCAGCAAATAGGCCGCCAGCGCAGCCCCGAACAGGGGATAGTTCAAATGCCACCCTTGCGGTAATGCTGGCGGTAGGTATCCATTTGCTGTTGCATCTGCTCTGCCGGGGTAGCGCAAATATAGCTGGGCAGCACCTGCTCCAGCGCGGCGGCTTTGCCAAACATCGCCGGATACGCATCCCCTTCGACAATATTGTCATGGCCAAGCAACTTCAGTTGATCCGGGGTAATGGGCGGCGTAGGCAGCACCGAGGTGAATACCGCCATCACTTTGGCCGCCAGCGGCGGCACGGGAATGAACGTGCGCTGACGCTTCAACACCTGCATCAGCAGCTCCAGCATGGCCTGGAAGGTGAATATGCCGGGGCCGCCCAGTTCATAGGTTTGCGCCCGCACATGATGATTATCAATTGACCGCACAAAAGCACGCGCTACATCTTCCACCCAGATCGGCTGAAAGCGCGTTGTCCCGGAAATCACCGGCATTACCGGCAGCTTGTCGGACATGGCCTTGAACTGATTGAAGAAGTTATCTCCGGCGCCGTAAATAATGGAAGGACGAAAAATCGTCCAGTTCAGACCGGATGCGGCTACCAGCTGTTCAGCTGCCGCTTTGGTGCGGGCATAAGCGCTCTCGCTCACCTTGCCAGCGCCGAGCGCGCTCATATGCAGATATTGTTGAACGCCGGCTCGCTGGCAGGCCTCCAGTACGCGCGCCACGCCATCCACATGCGCCGCTGCAAAATTCTGCCGGCCTTTTTCAAACAACAGGCCAACCAGATAAATAACCACATCATGACCGGCTACAGCCGCATCAATGCCTGCGCCATCGACCACATCCACCCGCGTCAGCGCGGCGCCCTTGACCATTAAATCACGTGATCGTTCAGGGTGCCGGCAGGCCACGGTCACCCGGTGCCCTGCGCCAATGGCCTGATCCACAATGGCACGGCCTACAAATCCGCTACCGCCAATAATACAAACGCGTTTTCCCATGATTCGTCTCCCTGTCAATTCTCAGGTGTAAGTATGGGCTGCGAGACGCCAAGGTCAATGCACCGGCTTGAACTCTGTCAATTTCCGGCTATGCTAACGTGAATTATATCATATTTTTCTCTCTGATGTGCGTATCGCTCAGCTGCGGGAGGGGAGTCCCATGGAGCCGTCAATTGCATGATAAACCAGCATGAAGGTTGATACATCCAGTATCGATGATATCAGCAGCCTGCCCGAAGCCCTGTTTCGGACAGCCCACAGTCACGCAGCCGACCCGGCCCAATGGTATCGGGAACAGGGCGAATACCTGCCGGTCACCTATGCGCAGCTGGCTACGCGTATCCGTCACCTCGCTTGCGGACTGATTCGAGCCGGTTTCAAGGCCGGAGAGCGCATTGGCCTGCTGATGGAAAACCGGCCTGAATGGGCTGTTGTCGATTACGCCATTCTCTCCATCGGCGCGGTTACTGTGCCGCTCTACTGTTCTTATCGGCCACAGGATATGAGCTATGTATTAAACGACTCCGGCGCTGTCGCCGTTGTCACATCCGGTGGAAAATTATTGCGTGATCTGCTGCTGGCGGTGGAAACCTGCTCCCATGTCAAACACATTTACGCCATAGAGAACAGCACCGACCATGAACAGGTGCATAGTCTGGTTGGGTTGGAAGCCGGTGATATTGAAGAGGAAAAATTAACCAAACGGCTGACTCATATCGCGCGGGATACGCTGGCCACCCTGGTCTATACCTCCGGCACCACGGCTAATCCGAAGGGGGTGATGCTCACGCACGGCAATATCATCGCCAATCTGGAGGCCGTACCCTATGTATTTGATCTGACCGCAGGCAATGCAGGTGATCGCATGCTGTCATTTCTGCCGCTGGCGCATACGCTGGAGCGCACAGGCGGCCATTTTCTCACCTATTCCTTCGGCCTTTCGGTCGCGTTTGCCGAACGCCCGGACACGGTTGCCAAAAACATGACCGAAGCCAGACCCACCTTTATGATTGTCGTACCGCGCATGCTGGAAGTGATACGCAACCGCATGCTGGCTCAGGTCGGCAAGCAGTCCGCCTTCAGGCAGCACATGTTTTATACCTATATTAAACTGTCCGGCCAGCCCAGCCCCGGGCTGCTCGGCGCATTGCTGCTGCGCCTGCTGGATAAACTGGTCGGAGAGAAACTGCGCGATCGTTTCGGTGGTCATATGCGCGCATTTATTTCCGGCGGGGCGCCCTTGAGCGTGGAAATCGCCGAATTTTTCGAAGCGCTGAAACTGCCCGTGCTCGAAGGTTACGGGCTGACCGAATCCGCCCCGCTGCTGGCAGCCAACCCCATGCATGATCGCCGTCTCGGCAGTGTTGGCATCGCCGCCAAGGGCGTTGAACTGAACATTGCCGACGATGGCGAAATTCTGGCGCGCGGCGCCAATATCATGCCCGGCTACTGGAAAAACAGACAGGCCAGCAAGGAAACGCTCATTGATGGCTGGCTGCACACCGGTGATATCGGTGACATTGATGCGGATGGTTATTTGCGCATCACCGACCGCAAGAAAGATATCATCGTCAATTCCGGCGGCGAAAATATTGCGCCGCAACGCATAGAGAGCGTGTTGATCGGTGATGAAGAAATCGACCAGGTCGTGGTTTATGGTGATCAGAAACCGTATCTGGTTGCGCTTGTTGTGCCGAACCGGGAAGCCTGCACCCTGTGGGCCGGGGAGCAGGGGCTGCCCGAAACCGACTGGGATCATTTGTGCGATTCGGATATTCTGAAAAAGTATCTGCAAACCAAAATCAACCGGATGCTCAAACCGCTCAATCCGTTTGAGCAGGTGCGCCGCATCCACCTGCTACATCAGCCGTTCAGCATCGAATCGGGACTGTTGACGCCGACCATGAAAATCAAACGCCGCAAAGTGTACGAGCACTTTCACGACAGCCTGGAAGCGCTTTATTCCTGAGGGCTTATGCCGGCAAACGTTTCGGGAAATCAAAATCAACCAGCTCGGCCCGGCCATCGGCACCCCCCCATGATGCGATGGGCAGCCTGAGCGTTATGATGCCACAGGTTGGCACATTGCCCACATACGCGCCGGTCATCTGTTCAGCCAGTTCGCTGATACCGGGATTATGCGCCAGCAGTGCGGCGGTCGTTACATGATCCGGCACGGATCGAACAAGTTCCAGCATTGTCGCCGGGCTGGCCAGGTAGAGCTCGTTACGCCAGTCGATTGATGCCGGCGGAAAACCCAGCGCCGGAACCAGTAATGTGCCAGTTTCCGCTGCCCGCTGTGCGCTGCTGCACAGGAACACCTCCAGCTTCAGCTGATCCCGATCCAGCCGCGCCGCCAGACGCCGCGCCATTGCCGGCGCATCACTCTTGCCGCGATGATTCAGCTTGCGATCAATATCACGAGCACCCACATCATGCCAGCTGGATTTTGCATGCCGAATCAGAATCAATGTTTTCATACGACATCCCCTGTGGCTGCCAACGACAGCTGCCGGGCTGAATACGCCGGCTTTTCAGCGCCGAGCAAGGCGCTGATGACAGCCATCGCGCGCCCCTCAAGCATGTGACAATTATTCGTATCAATACCGCCGAGCGCCACCACGGGCAAGGCCGCTGCTGCCGCCAGCTGCTGAAACCGTTCAATCCCCAGCGGCCTTGCACCGGGGTGCGAACGGGTTGAAAATACCGGTGACAGCAACGCGAAATCAGCGCCGCAAGCGGCGGCCTGATCCAGTTCACCGGCATGGTGGCATGAGACCGAAACGGTTTTGCGCGGATCATGCAGCCATTGTCGCACAGCTGCGGTGGCACCCATATCCGCACTGGACAGGTGAACGCCGTCGGCATCCACGGCACAAGCGATATCGGCCTGCGTATGAATAATCAGCCGGGCATGAGCCTCATGCGTTATATCCCTGAGGCGGGCAGCAAGGGCCAGCAATTTGGCCGACGTGAGTTGTTTCTCGCGAATCAGCACCGCATCTGCACCGCCCTGCAAGGCATGCTGCACAGCATCAAAAAAGGCATCGCCGGCATAACGTGTCGTATCTGTGATCAGGGTCAGTCGTGGCGCGGGCATGGCGTGTAGGTGTGCGGTGGCGCTGGACACCGAGCTAGCCGACATGCATCAGAATTTTTTCAGAATCCAGCTTGGGGGTGTGATTGCAGGCTGCCCACCGGGTCTGCGGCGTTCAAAATGACCGGCCTTGTTGCGGTAGAGGTAGTAGGCCGGCAAGCCGCCAGCCGGTTGCACCTTGATTTCGTAAATCTGGCCATGGAGGGAGTATTCGGTAATCGTAGCGCCATCCTTGCGTTGGTAGGAGCGCACATCACCACGGCCATCTGCATCCGGCGCTTTGAGTGCCTCGCTCAGATTAGGCGCGTGTTCATCTATATCTGCCGGAGCATCGGCGGCATGAATAGCCGATGTATCGACGCTGGGCGGCGGCAATACATTATTTTCAGCAGAGGCTATAGCCGATGCACAGAACATCAGACAAACAGAGACAATCAGAACAGGGCGCATGCAGGCACTATAACGTGACATTCTCACTTTGGTAAGCATCCGCTTGCAGGTTTCAAACGGCCTGCCTCAAATCACCCGCTCGTTGCCGCCATCAACCGGTAATTGCGCGCCGGTGGTGCAGGCGAACAGCTCTCCGGCCATGGCGCAGGCCAGTGCTGCCACATGATGCGAGTTCACCTCGCATTGTAATATATTATTGGTTTTATACGCCTCTACGCTCAGGCCATAGCTGGCGGCGCGTTTGGTTAACACCTCATCCGTCCAGATAGCCGTATCGAACACCGCGTTCGGGTGCAACACATTGACGCGGATACCATCAGCGCCGAGTTCGAGCGCCGCCACGCGAGCCAGCTGCGTCAGGCCGGCCTTGGCCACCGAATACGCCGCCGCGCCCGGGCCGGGCGCGGGCACATTCTTCGAGGCGATAATCACAATGGCCGGATCAAGCCCCAGTTTTACATACGGGATGGTTTCCTGCATCAGGCGCTGGTGGCTGGAGAGATTCAGATCGATACTCTGCTGCCAGCTGTCTGCATCCATCGCTTCGATGCGGCTGCTGGCTGGAAATATGCCAGCATTGCTGATCACCATATCGAGCCCGCCGAAATGATGAATCGTCGCCTCAACCGCTGCGCGTACCGCCGCCGCATCGGTCATGTCGCAAACCATGCCGAGTACCGATGTAGCGGGGAAGCGGGATGTGACCGATGCATCAATATCGAGCGCCGCCACCACCGCGCCGCGCGCCAGCAGAGCCTCTACACAGGCCGCACCGATACCGCTGGCTGCGCCGGTGACCAGCGCCACCTTGCCCCGGAATTCAGGGGCTGCGCCGCCCTTCTTTAATTTGGCCTGCTCCAGTTCCCAATACTCGAGTTCGAAAATATCTTGTTCCGGCAATGCCTGCCATCCACCCAGCGCCTCGGCGCGGGCAATGGCCTGCATGGTATGGCGACTGATATCGGTGATGGTATTGCATTCGCCCGGTGTTGTGCCGAAGGCGATAGCGCCGCGTCTCGGCCACAGCGCCCAGCGTGGCGACGGATCGAGGCAGGTCAGATCCGCATGCCTGTTGCGTTCAAAATATGCCCGGTAATCGTCGGCGAATGCGGTAACCGATGCAGCCGCATCATCGCCGATGATCATGGCGGTGCGCTTGGTGCGAATCACGTGGTCGGGGGTTAACGGGCCCCGGCAGGCGATATCAGCCACGTCCGGACGGGCGGAAAAATCGATGGCATCGGCATCGTTATTCAACTGCGCCAGCACAGGCGCGCCCCGTGTCTTCGAAGCTGCCTGGCGCATGGAGGCCAGCTGTTTCAAGTCAAGCGAGGCGCTCACCGATGTTGCAGCACCAAGCGGAGCCTGTACAGCTAGATAATGTTCCGCCTGTGATACCAGATCAATCATGGCTTCATAACTGGCGCGCGCATCATCGGCAAAGGTGAATAGGCCGTGATGCAGCAGGGTAATTCCTTTTAACGTCGACCAGTCAATCGAGGCGGTCATTTCATACACCTGTCTGGCCAGCACAAAACCCGGCATGATATAGGGTAAAATCAAGACCTCGTCGCCATAAATGTCCTGCAGGCGCGCTGCGCCATCGGCGGTATTGCTGATGGTCACCACCGCATCGGCGTGGGTGTGATCGACAAAGGTGAACGGGATAATGGCGTGCAGAATCGCTTCAACCGACGGATTGGGCGCATGCGGGTCGAGCATGGCGGCGCGCTGGGCGCTGACCATATCCGAATCGGAGAGGGATTCTAACTGCGCCATTTTTTTCAATACATCGAGCCGCACCGGTGCAAAACCGGGTTTCTCGATGCTGGCCAGATCCCAGCCGCTGCCTTTGACATAGAGCACCGATTCGCGTTCCCCGAACAGGTTCGTCACATCGGTTTTGACCGAGGTATTGCCACCGCCGTGCAGCACCAGCGATGGCTCGCGCCCCAAAAGGCGGGATGTATACACCCGTAATGCCAACGCATCATCCACCAGCGCGGCAGCCTGTTTTTCATCCCATAAACTGTTCATAGCTTTTTCCTTTGCTGCAACACAGGGCAACTGTTCTTTTTATGACTGGCCGATAGTTTGACACCTTATTCAATAGACGCATAACCCTCAAGTTAGCGGAGATGTAGTAAAAAAACCCGGCGCATGATCAGCCATGGGTGATTTTGGGATTCATATACGGGACGAAACGATTT
>CAZXAI010000030.1:0-13841 GCA_964638265.1 uncultured Zetaproteobacteria bacterium | reverse complement strand
CAGCAGCACCGCTTGGCCTGACCGGCATCAGGCATTTATCCGAAGCAGCACAGAACATATTCGCATGAACAAAACCATGCAGGAGCGTTGTTTGTTTCATGTTAACAGAACCGAGGACTGAGTGAACTTTGTTGATTATATTCTGATTGCCATTGTTGGATTGTCGATGGTGTTATCATTGTGGCGCGGCTTCGTGCGCGAAATCATTTCGCTGATTGGCCTGGTGGCCGCATTTCTGGCTGCCAGCCGCCTGTCCGGTCGCACCGGCGATTTCCTCGGCCAGTGGATCAGCAATCCGACCGGCGCCGATGTGGCCGGTTTTGCGCTGGTATTTGTTGGCGTGATGATTGTTGTCGGACTGATCGGTGCCATTATTCGCCGCCTGGTGGATATGGCCGCCCTGACTGCAACCGATCGCACCCTCGGCGTATTCTTTGGCGCGGCGCGCGGCATGCTGCTGATTGCACTCTGTTTTCTGGTCTACACCTCCTATAGCAAACCCGATGCAACATGGCTCAAACAAAGCCGTCTCACACCCTACGCCATTGAGCTCGGTGATATGCTGGGCGGCATGATCCCACAGGGTTATCCGTTTTCCAGACAGGGCGGGGCACAGTATCCATCGCCGCAAACCACCAATACCCGCTTGCAGGATATTATCCCGATCAAAGATAAAAATGCCTTAAAATCCATTATCGATAACAGCAGGAGATAAACAAGTGCTCCAGTCCGAGAGTATGTCAGACCACATGCATATTGAATCCGATGACCATTTCCATGATGAATGCGGCGTCTTTGGCGTCTTCAATCATTCCGAAGCCGCCAACCTGACCTACCTCGGCCTGTATGCGCAACAGCATCGCGGCCAGGAATCCGCCGGCATCGTCAGCACCGATGGTCACAGCTTCTACACCCATCGCGGCATGGGGCTGGTGGCAGATATTTTCCAGAAACCGGATATTAAAAACCTGTCCGGCCAGCACAGTATCGGTCACGTGCGCTATTCCACTTCAGGCGAATCGGGCCTGCGCAATTGCCAGCCCTTTTCCTATGAATATGCCCACGGCGGCATCGCCATGTGCCACAATGGTAATATTGTCAATGCACCGGAGTTGCGCATCCAGTTGGAGAACAAAGGTTCCATTTTCCAGTCCACCTCCGATACCGAGGTGCTGATTCATCTGGTGGCCAGAAGCAAGGCCGCCAGCATGAAAGAGCGACTGGCTGGCGCGGTCAGCAAGTTAACCGGCGCTTTTTCACTGCTGGTACTGGTCGAAAACCGGCTGGTCGGCATGCGTGACCGGCATGGCATCCGGCCACTGGTGCTCGGTAAGCTCGATGGTTCATGGGTGCTGGCATCGGAGACCTGCGCCTTTGACCTGATTGGCGCGACCTTTGTGCGCGATGTGGAGCCGGGCGAAATGGTCGTCATTGATGAGCACGGGCTGGAAAGCCTGCACCCGTTCCAGTCGGTGGAACCGAAATTCTGCGTCTTTGAATATGTATATTTTGCCCGCCCGGACTCCAACCTGGAAGGCATCAATGTCTATGAGGCGCGCTATCAGATTGGCGTCGAACTGGCCAAAGAATCGTCTGTCGAGGCCGATCTGGTGATTCCGGTGCCCGATTCCGGCGTGCCGCCGGCCATGGGTTTTGCTGAAGCTGCGGGCATTCCGTTCCAGATGGGGCTGATTCGCAATCACTATGTCGGCCGCACCTTTATTGAACCGCAGCAAGCGATTCGCAACTTCGGCGTGAAGTTAAAGCTCAATCCGAACCGGAACCTGATTCAGGGCAAGCGCGTGATTCTGGTCGATGATTCGATTGTGCGCGGCACCACCAGCCGCAAGATTGTCGAGATGGTACGCGCGGCCGGCGCACGTGAAATTCATATGCGCATCTCCAGCCCGCCCACCAAACACTCCTGTTTTTACGGTGTTGATACGCCGGATGCCGCTGAACTGATGGCCAATAAAATGGATCTCGAAGCCATGCGCAAAGCCATTGGCGCCGATTCACTGGCCTTTGTCAGCTTCGATGGCATGTACCGGGCCGTTGGCAAACCACGCAGCCAGCATTGCGATGCCTGTTTCTCCGGCGACTACCCTGTAGCGGTGGAGAAACAACGCTCGCCGCAGCTGTCGCTGCTGCACATCCACAGCCGTAAATAATCATGCCAACGGTCGTCCTGATTCACGGCCTGTTCGGATTCCGCAAATTATTATGGCTGGAGTATTTTCAGGGTGTGCGCCCCTTATACGACAGCATGGGTCTGCGCGTGATCACGCCGTCCCTGCCATGGGCCGGCAGCATTGAACAACGCGCCCATGCGCTGGCGCGCCAGCTGGCCTGCGAGCCCGGCCCGCTGCATTTACTGGCTCACTCCATGGGTGGCCTCGACGCCCGCTACTGGATTGCCCACCTGGACGGAGCCGATAAAACCGCCAGCCTGACCACCCTGTCCACACCGCATCACGGCTCCCCGGCTGCCGACCTGGCCTGCAGGACTTACTCGCCGTTTCGCCTGTTTGCCGGCGTTCGCGATTTGACCACCGGTGCGCTTCAGTCATTTAACGCACAGACGCCGAATCATTCGGATATCATCTATCGCAGCTACTGCGCCGCACGCCCCGTCGCCGAACAGCCCTGGATCGTGCGTTATCACGGACGCTATATTCAACAGATGGAAGGCGATAATGATGCGCAGGTGTCCATCCGCGCAGCCCGGTGGGGAAAGCACATCGCCACCCTGCCCTGCGATCATTTCGAACTGATTGGCAGAAATTTCTGGTTTAATCCATTGCGTCCCCGTGCCAGATTCGACCCGATGCCCGTTTACCGGGCAATCGGCGACTGGATATTACATCATTAACGCACAACAGGAGAATATATGTTTGTCACCATGAATCGCTTTACCATTGCGCCCGAACACTGGGATGATTTTGAAAACCGCTTCAAACAGCGAGCCGGGCTGGTCGATGGTGAACCCGGTTTTATCCGCAATGCCGTACTGCGGCCGCAGGAGAACACCTCCGATCAACATATCGTCATGACCCTGTGGGAATCGCGTCAGGCCTTTGAAGCATGGACAACATCCGACTCATTCAGGCAGGCCCACGCCAAAGCAGGCCAGACGCCCAAAGAATGGTTTGCCGGCCCGACCAGGCTGGAAATCTTCGATGCCGTCACCGATTCGGGCGCATGATATGCAGATAAGAATCAAGCGCATGGCGTACTTGCTGTGTCAATGTCCCAGAGCAATAACATCTCCCGCTCAGGAGGGCAGGAAAGCAGCCATGCAACTGTCGCTGTTGCTGGCATTTATTTTTTCATGCTGGATCACACCGGCTCTGGCGCATGCATGGCATGCCACGCAAGGCGATGTGATTAGCGTAGAAACATCATACGATGGTCATCAACTGGTACTGACATGTTTTGGCCAGCACTGGCCGGTCAAAGCGACCGGGCACGGACAGTGGCGCGGCTGGATCGGCATCGATCTGAAAAAGAAACCGGGCACCTATCATATCAGCTGGAAAACAGCTACAGGGTCGATTGGCAATGATTCCCTTCGGGTCAAGCAGGGGAAATTCCGCATTTCCCGCATCGAAGTTTCGAAAAAAATGGCCGTCTTTAATAAAAAAACGCTTACCCGTATTCGTACCGAAGTGAAAGCGCTCAAAGCCAGCTATACCGTGGCGGTCGATGCCAATCCGGATATCATTATGCACGGCGAACCCGTCAAAGGCATCGTATCGACACCATTCGGGGCGCAGCGTTTTGTCAATGGCGAGCCACGCTCGCCCCATTCGGGCATTGATATCGCCGCACCCGCCGGCACCATCATCCATGCGCCGCTGGCCGGACGCGTATTGCTGGTGGCGGATATGTACCTCAATGGCAAAACGGTAGCCATTGGTCATGGAAATGGATTAGTGTCCGTCTATTCGCATATGCAGGCGACAGCGGTCAACAAAGGCGACTGGATTAAAACCGGGCAGCAGATTGGCGAAGTCGGCGCTACAGGCCGGGCAACCGGGCCGCATTTGCACTGGGGCGTGCGTTTTCACAATGCCCGCGTGAACCCCGCCAGCATGTTAAACGAAACCGGTTTGGATAACATCAGGAGTACACAGCCATGAAAGCATTAATTATTGATGATGAAGATTCCGTTCAGGGGATTTTATCCGCATTCCTCAACCGCTACGTTGCTGAAAAAGGCATCGAAGGTGAAGTCGTCAGCATGGGTGACCCGGTGCAAAGTCTGTTTGAACTGACCACATGCGGCCATGAGTATCAGCTTATTCTGCTGGATGTGCGCATCCCCCGTTTATCCGGCGATGAAATTTACAGTTCACTGGAGCAGGTAAACCCGGATGTCGTCGGGCGCATTATGTTCGTCACCGGCTATCCTGAGGATTTGTATGAGCGATTCCCGGACAAGGAATTCAACATCCTGCAAAAACCGTTCCGTTACAGTAAATTCGCCGAAAAACTGGATGAGCTGTTCGGCAACGTATAAACGGCCCTGACGAATGTCAGAATCCGGCAACTGGCAGGCATCGCTGCTGGAACAACGCATGGCGTGGGGCATTGCTGCAGGCTGTCTTATACTGGTGTTGCTGGCATCCTCCCGACCCGGCTGGTTTGATTTTTCCGCGCCCCGACCCACAGCGTCTGTTTCCAAACAGCTGACCAAACAGGCGGTCGCACAGCCGCTGGTCACGCCGACTACGCATGCAGCGCGCCATACACAGCCGGCAGTCCACCCAGAGCCGCCTGCGACAGCGGCGAAAACAGCGCCTGCCACACACGCAAAAAGAAATATAAAACCCTCGCGCCGCCCTGTAAAAGCACACGTCACGATTGCTGACGGCTTTTATATCCAGCTCGGTGCATTCCATGAACGTCCGCGCGCGCGCGGACTGGCCGACCAGTTAAAACGAAAAGGTTTCCCGGCAGTTATTATCTCCAAAAGCGATGGCTTGCATGCCGTCTGGGTCGGCCCGAAACACAGTCGTGGCGGAGCCGAAAAACTGCTCCAGGCCATTCACCGCAAACTCAAACACAAGGGTTTTATCATCCACCAGAAAGCGGCATGAGCAGTACCCATGCTGGCATGGTGGCAGCCGGACATGCCGCCACAGCCGATGCCGGAGCGGCCATATTGCGCGCCGGCGGCAATGCCGTCGATGCGGCCATTGCCGCCGTCAGCACATCATTCTGCGCCGAGCCGGTGCTGACCGCAGCCGGCGGCGGCGGTTTTATGCTTATCGCACCACCGCATCAAAGCGCCACACTCTACGATGGTTTTGCCCGCATGCCGTCTGGCCCCCGACCGCCGGGATTCAGCCCCGAACTAACAGCCGTGCCGATTGATTTCGGCGATACCGTACAACCATTTCATATCGGTCAGGCTTCAGTCGGCACGCCTTCGCTATTGGCCATGCTGTTTGAGGCCCATCACCACCACGGCCTGATGCCGCTGCGCGAGGCGCTGGCGCCCGGCATCGATGCGGCCAGACACGGCATTCGCCTGAATCGGTTACAGGCTTCCTTTATCGAGCTGCTGCAACCGATCCTCAGTAACACGGAGGGGTGTAAATCACTACATGCCCCGGGCGGGACATGGCTGAAGGCAGGGGACGACTTCCGCAATCCTGATCTGGCCAATACGCTGGAAATGCTGGCCATCGACGGTATCGATGAGATGTATCATGGCGATCTGGCTCGTGCGATTGTCTCGGCCTGTTTGCCGCACGGCCTGCTCGGCATGGATGATATGCGCGCCAGACAGGTCAATATCCGTCAGCCCCTGTCAGTGAACGTATTTGGCGGCGAGCTGCTGACCAACCCGCCGCCGTCCTCGGGCGGCCTGCTGATTGCATTCTCCGCCTGCCTGTTCGATCGCTTGCAGGCACAGCCCGAAACTGCCAGCTGCGCCTGGCCTGTGTTGCTGGCTGAAGCCCTGCGCGCCGCCAGCCGAATGCGTCATGCCGGGCTGGATGAACGCATTCACAACGATGATATCGCATCGGAAACCTTGCATGGCAGCAGCATACAATCCCGAATGAATCAAATTCTGCAACGTCTGCGGGGCGACACCGGAGCAACGGCTGAAGAGCCGGGCAACCGGCATGGCAGCACCACCCATATCAGCGTGATTGATAAAAACGGCATGGCTGTCTCGCTGACCAGCAGCAATGGCGAAGGCTCGGGCATTGTCGTGCCCGGATCAGGCATACACCTGAATAATATGCTCGGCGAAGAGGATATTAATCCGCTCGGATTTCATGCTTTAAGCGGTGGAACCACCCTGTCTTCGATGATGGCGCCATCGATATTCATGCAGCATGGACGAGTCCGGCTGGTGCTCGGCAGCGGTGGCTCCAATCGCCTGCGCGGCGCAATGCTGCAAGTGCTGAGCCGGAGCCTGTCGCGGGGAGAATCTATTGAATCCGCCGTGCATGCGCCGCGCCTGCACAATGAAGGCGAGCGACTGGATTTTGAGCCGGGCGCATTATCCGCCCACGAGCAGGCACAGCTGATGCGGCTGGGCTGGGAGCTCAATCCGTGGCAGCAGCAGAGTGTGTATTTCGGCGGCGTGCATGCCATCTGCTGCGCAGCCAATGGTGATGTACTTGGCAGCGGCGATCCACGTCGCGGCGGTTCGGTGGCCGTCGCATGAGCCTGTTTTATATCGCCCTGGGCGGTAATATCGGCGATGTGGCTGCGGCGTTTCACAGCGCCCGCCAATGCATCGAACAAATCGACCTCACGCATGTCAGCGCTTCCTCCCTGCGCTATCGGACGCCGCCGCTGGGCCCGCCGGGTCAGCCCGATTATCACAATGCTGTCATTGCAGTGAAATCCGGGCTGCTTCCGCTGGCATTGCTGGACGCCCTGCAAGCCATTGAGACGCAGCATGGCCGTATTCGGGTCGAAACATGGGGGCCGCGCAGCCTCGATCTGGATATCATTGCTATCGGTTCAGAGACCATCGACAACGGGCGTCTAACCGTGCCGCACGCACAGATGCAGCAGCGCCAGTTTGTGCTGCGCCCTCTTTGCGATATCGCCCCGAACTGGCAACATCCCCGTCTGGGCAAAACAGCAGCAGCCATGCTGGACGCCCTGCTGGCAGCCGGGGAAGCGCCGCTGGCAAAGGGGAAACCATGGTAAGCAAACAGACATCATCTGCGCGCGGACGACCGTTAAGTCAGTGTCATATCGCTATCGAAGGCGCTATCGGCGTCGGCAAAACCACGCTGACGCGGAAACTGGCCGACAAACTCGGCTCCGGCACATTCTTCGAGCAGGTGGACGACAACCCCTTTATCGAACTGTTTTATCAGGATCCGTCCCGCCATGCCCTGTCGGTACAACTGTCCTTTCTGTTCTCGCGCCTGAAGCAGTGGCAAACGCTGAACCAACAGGATTTATTCTCGCAGGGCGTGGTCAGCGATTATCTCTTTGCCAAGGATCATATCTTTGCCACCGTCACCCTGTCCGATGAAGAGTTATCCCTGTACGAGCAGGTGGCGCGCCTGTTGCAGGTGGATTTGCACCGGCCTGATCTGGTCATTTATCTGCAATCGAAACCGCACGTGATTATGGAGCGTATCCGCCGCCGCAACCGCAATATGGAACGCGGCCTGAACATGGAATACCTGCAACAGATTATTGCCGCCTACGACCAGTATTTTTTCCATTATCAGGAAGCGCCGCTGTTGATTGTGCAGACCGACCGCATGAATTTTGCCGATAGCGAGGAAGCCGTCGATACGCTGATCGAGCGCATCGGCAATATGACCTCGCAAACCGAATTCTGGGCCGATTACAGTTGATGGACGAAACGAATGGCCATCACCGCCAGCTACCGGAATCCCGCAGTGCCGACACCCGCGAGATCAAACCGGTTCGACAGGTATTGCCGCACTGATTATACGGGATAACGCTATGCATTCACCATGCGGCGGCTGGATGGCACAGGTTTTTCCATCGGGCGCAGACCGAGCTTCGCAAACAGTTTCTGATCATTCTCGGCATCCTGATTGCCGGTGGTCAGCAGTTTCTCGCCATAAAAGATTGAATTGGCTCCGGCCAGAAAACACAGGGACTGCATTTCCTCGCTCATCGCTTCGCGACCGGCCGATAAACGCACATGCGAGCCGGGCATGGTGATGCGGGCGACAGCGATGGTGCGGATAAATTCAAAATGATCGAGATCTTCGGCAAACTGCGCATCTTCGGCCACCGGCGTGCCTTCCACCTTCACCAGCATATTGATCGGCACCGATTCCGGATGCGGGTTCATGCGCGCTAACTGCGCCACCAGCCCGGCCCGGTGACGGCGTGATTCGCCCATGCCGACAATGCCGCCGCAGCAGATGCTCATGCCGTTGGCGCGCACATGTTTCAGGGTGTCGAGACGCTCATCATAGCTGCGGGTGGAAATAACCTGCTTATAATACTCCGGATCGGAATCGAGATTGTGATTATAATAATCCAGCCCGGATGCCTTCAAACGCGCCGCCTGTTCGGACGTGAGCATGCCGAGCGTAGCGCAGGCCTCCATATCCAGTGCCTTGATGTCTGAAATCATGTCGCAGACCAGTTCAAACGCACGCCCTTTGGGTTCGCGCCAGGCCGCGCCAATGCAAAAGCGGGAGGCGCCCTTCTCTTTGGCGATTTTGGCAGCTGCCAACACCTGCTCTTTTTTCATCAACAACTCGGATTCGACATCGGTATTGTAGCGCGAACTCTGCGGGCAATATTTGCAATCTTCCGGGCAACCGCCGGTTTTGATCGACAGCAGGGTGGACAACTGCACCTCATTGGCATCGAAATGAGCCCGGTGCGCCTGCTGGGCTCGGAACATCAGATCATTGAACGGCAGTTCAAATAAGGCCTCGATTTCATCCACGCTCCAGTTATATCGCATGCCGCTCTCCTTGGTCTGTAAACTCACAGGCCGCGAAGGGTAAACGGCTTTGCCCGATTGGGCAAAATACTTATCGGATTACGGATCGCGTTAACGCGACGACTGATAACGCAGGCGACTGAGATAACGGCGAATGGCGAGAATATTACTCGAACTCATGGACAGGTATTCCATATCCAGGTTGAGGAAAAAACCCGTCCATTCAGGGTTGGCGGCCAGCTCACCACAAACAGACACTGGGATACCGGCCTTTTTTGCTGCCGATACAGACATCTCAATCAATTGCCGTACTGCACCATGGCCGGCCTGATACAGACCGGCAACCTCTTCATCATTGCGGTCGGCCGCCAGCGTGTACTGCAACAAATCATTGGTGCCGATAGAAAAGAAATCGCTGACTGCGGCCATTTCCCCTGCCATCAACGCCACCGCCGGCACCTCGATCATGGCGCCAACCGGCACGCTCTGGCCGATGCCCAGATGCATCCGGCATTGTTCGACCATATCCCGCACCTGCTCCATTTCTTCGCTATGGGTCAGCATGGGTACCAGAATCCGTACAGGCCCTGCATCGCTGGCTCTGAGCATGGCCGCCAGCTGGATTTTTAACAGTTCGGGGTTACGCAATAACAGACGCACGCCACGCAAACCCATGGCCGGATTGGCGCCGCCATATTCATGCCCGGCCAAATCGCTGTATAACCATGGCCGGTCGCCGCCGATATCCAGCAGCCGCATGGTCACCGGCTTGCCGTTCATGCGGCGTACGAGTTGGGTATATTGTTCAGCCTGATAATCTTCATCCGGCATACTGGATTCATTGATAAACAGGAATTCGCTGCGATACAGGCCAATACCGTCTATACCAACCGCTGCCGCCATCTCCAGCTCTTCGGTGAATTCAATATTGGCCATCAGTTTCAGTTCACGTCCATTAGCGCTTAACGATGGTTTACAGGCAAAGGCTTCGAGTTCTTTCTTGCTGATTGAAATGGCCGCCTTCAACTTCACATAAGCCAGCTGTTCATGCTGTGGCGGGTTCAGAATCCATATATTCTGTTCGGCATCCAGAATAATACTGTCGCCATCCTCAATATCGCTCAGAATCCCGCTCGCTCCGACCAGAGCCGGCAGACCAATACCGCGAGCCACAATAATATTGTGAGCATCTGCACCGCCGAGTTCGGTAATAATGCCGGACACGCCGCGTCGCCACATACTGACGACATCCGAGACGGAAAAATCATCGCCAACATAAATGATGGGTTCTTCGTTATCCGGATGTGTTGGTTTCGCATCGCCGGACGGAACAGCCATCCCCATCAGATGATCCAGGATACGCCGGCCTGCATGTTCAATATCCACCCTGCGATTACGCAGGTATTCATCGTCAATCTGGGCAAACATACGCTGGATGGCATCCAGCTCCTGCCGTAGCGCCCATTCAGCATTGATACAATCGTTACGAATACGGGCGCTGGATTTATCCAGCAGCTCAGGATCAACGATCAACATGCGATGGGAATCGAGAATCATCAGCGGATCTCTACTGCCTGTACCGAGCAGATGCTTGCGCTCCACATCAATGCTTTGCACGGCGGCATCAATGGCCGCCAGCAGGCGAACGATCTCCGCCTCAATCATGCTCTGATCAATGGCGCGTTCCGGCACCGGTCGATGACCGTGCAACAGCTTGCGCACCCGGCCAATCACGATATCAGCACTGGAGGCGACCGCGCGACCTTGCCGACGCACTGCCACGCGTTGCCTGGTTTGACAGGCGATCGTCATTCGGCCTCTCCAAACCGGTCATCCACCAGCGTTTTAATCGCTTCGAGAGCCGTTTGCGCATCGTCGCCTTCAGCCCGCAAGATCAAATCCGTACCCTTGCAGGCAGCCAGCATCATGATGCCCATGATGCTTTTGCAATTCACTTCAATCTCGCCCTTGACCAGTTTAATATCCGATGCAAATCGACTGGCTTCCGTCGCCAGCCTGGCCGATGCCCGGGCATGCAGCCCGAGCTTGTTACAAATTCTGATCGGCTGTTCAGGCATCCGCATGCTTTATGGAAACATGATCTGCGGCGCCATGTCCGGCAACCGTAATATTGGGCGCCACCTGAATATACTGGCGGCCTGCCCGAGCGACCTGCTGAGCCAGTTCCGGGACGCTGCTGACATGATGGCGCAATGTCGCAGCCTTGATCAGCAGCGGCAAATTAAAGCCGGATACCACCTCAATGTGACCGGCCTGCAAACAACCCATGGCTACATTACACGGCGTGCCGCCAAACATATCGGCCAGCAATAACACCCCCTGCCCGACATCGCAGTTCTGAATTTTGGCCATCAGTCTGCCTGACAGTGATTCGGGGCTGCAGTCGCTGGTCACATCCAGCGCCTCCATGAGCGGTTGTTCGCCCACCACATATTGCAGCGCCTCCAGCATTTCACCGGCGATACGCGCATGCCCGATCAGTACGATGCCGATCATAATACTGCGCTCCCGTGATGCTTTTCGGGGCGCTGTTCCGTAGCACCCTGCTGCACGATGCCCAGTTCACGGTGTTGAATCACCGGTTCGGCCAGCCCCTGGTTCTGCAGCCATGCGGCCAGCGACTCAGCCATATACACCGAACGATGGCGACCACCGCTACAGCCGAGCGCCAGCGTGAAATATTGTTTTCTTTCCTTGTGCAAATGCGGCCAGATGAATGCCAGCCACTGTTGAATATGCGTCATGGCCTGATCGACTTCCGGATAGGATTGTAAAAATGCGATGACATCCTCATCTCGACCGGTCTGTTCAGCCAGGCCCGCCTGATAATGCGGGTTGGGCAAGAAGCGCATATCAAATACAACATCCGCATTGTCCGGCAAACCCTGTTTGTAGCTGAAGGACATAATCGTGCAGGATACCTTGAACTGCGATTGCCCCGGTTTGCGCCAGAACTGTTCAGCTTTCTCAGCCAGTTCGTAAGGCGTCAAGTAACTGCTGTCGAGAATCAAATCAGCCATCACCCGCAGCGGCATCAGCGCTTCGCGCTCCTGACGAATCGCGTTCATCAAATCATCGCCGCCGGGAAACGGGTGTCGGCGCCGAACCGTCGAAAAACGGCGTTGCAACACCGCATCTTCGGCTTCCACAAACAGCAGGGGCCAATCATCGGTTTCACGCATATTTTCAATCACCGCTTTGATCGCGTGTGCCGTAAATCCACTGCGCGCATCCACACACACCGCAGCTGGCTGTTTGCGCCCCTGCATGCTGACCGCCCAGTCCTGCAATATTTCCAGTGGCAGATTATCGGTACAGAAGAATCCTGCATCTTCGAGCGCGTGCAGCACCGTGCTTTTGCCCGCCCCGGACAAGCCGCTGATTAACAGCATCTCAAAAACCCCTCTGTTGCACTCGGTGACATTGAACTGGCACGCTCTATTGCCCCTGCTCGATTCTGTTTTGCAAGGATTGCACAAAATCCTCGCCGCTGTGTATGCCCCGTTGCTTGAGCAGCTGGTTGCGGGTCGCCACTTCGACCAGCACCGCCAGCGAACGACCGGAACGAATGGGAATCGGCACACGCGGAATCAGTACGTCCAGAATATTGGTCTCACTTTCTTCGCCCAGCACCCGGTCTTCCGGCGCCACATGATCCCAGGGCACCAGTTCCACCACCAGGCTCAAACGCTTGGTATCGGTAATGGCAGCCGCACCGTACAGGTCGCGAATATTGAGGATGCCTAGGCCGCGAATTTCCATATGGTAGCGCAATGCATCCGGACTGCGTCCGACGGCCACTTCCGGACTTTCGCGGGAGAACTCGACCATATCATCGGCAATCAGGCGGTGGCCGCGCGAAATCAGCTCCAGTCCTATTTCACTCTTGCCAATGCCGCTGGCGCCGGTAATGAGCACGCCGAGGCCAAACACATCCATATAAACGCCATGCTGAAACACCACAGGCGCCAGCCGGTGTGACAGAAACAGCATCATATTGGTCATAAAGGTGGACGAGGGATAATCCGATACCAGCAACGGCGTATCCGTGCGTTTGGCCGCCTCGATAATAATATCCGGCGGCGGTGTTCCACGCGTCACAATCACACCGGCCAGATGCAAATCAAATACGGCATCCACTGCCTGCTTCTGCTCATCCGCCGTGCGCGTAGCCAGATAACTCAATTCGGTCTGGCCGATCACCTGCAGGCGATAATCACTCAGGTGCTCAATATAACCGGCAAAGGCTAACGAGGGCTTTTGCATGCGCGGGTGGTCAATGTAGCGATTCAGCCCCTTTTCTCCTGCCAGCAAACGCATTTTCGCCGCTTTGCCCTGTTCGGCCAGCAGTTCGCGTATGGTGATGCGGCGGGATTGATGCATCCGGTTCTAGTCCGTACTGGCGATATCGGCAAACAGCGAGACGACCGTCGCCGGGCTGTCGGCTTGCAGTATCTGTTGCCGGAAACTCTCCTGCTGCAGGCTCCTGGCCAGTTGCGCCAGCAGCTCCAGGTGCTGACGATCATCCGAATCCGGCACCAGCAACAGCAGGACGATATGCACAGGGTTGCCATCAATGGCCTCAAAATCAACACCATTGAGGTGCCGGCCCAGCGCCAGCATCGGAGCCGCCAGATCAGACATACGGCCATGCGGTATTGCTACCCCATGGCCAATGCCGGTACTGCCGAGCTGTTCGCGAGCCATCACCACTTCCATTACCGCATCCGGATCAATAGAGGTCAGGGTGCTGGCCAGTTCGGTAATTAAAGCCCGCTTGCTGTCAGCGTGTGAATCGAGCTGAATATGCTCGGCAGTTAACAATTGCATACGATCTCCCGGATCAGGCCGTTTCCGGCTCAATCCAGCTCAGCGCACCATCCGGGCGCCGATAGAC
>CAZXAI010000029.1:0-13884 GCA_964638265.1 uncultured Zetaproteobacteria bacterium | reverse complement strand
GGCCGTTTATTGTCGATGACGTGCGCGCCAAAGTGCTGTCGGTCGAGCATGTCGGCGATGTGGAGGTGGATCTGGTCTTCGACCCGGTCTGGGATCGCGCCATGATGAGCGATGAAGCGCGTTTGCAACTGGGCATGTTCTAAAAACCTTTTACCGCAAAGAACGCAAAGTTTCGCAAAGTAGAAATCACAGGTGCTGAGATGCAATCAAGCGAATGCCTTTTGCCATATCTGGTATCTGATTTTGACCTTCTTTGCGTACCTTCGCGTCCTTTGCGGTTAAATGCTTGTATATTGGACTGATAATTTCATGGAGAATCTTATGGCTGAGTGGATTGATGTTGCATTAGAGAGCGAACTGCCGCCGGGCAGCCGAAAAATTATCAATACGCCGTATTGCGAAATTGCCGTATTCAATCTTGATGGCGCCTATTACGCTATTGAAGATGTATGTACGCATGACGGCGGCGAACTGGCCAGCGGCGTCTGCGAGGGTGATCAGATCATCTGCCCGCGCCACGGCGCCCGTTTCTGTATTCGTAATGGCAAGGCGCTAACGCCGCCGGCCTATGAAGATATCGACACCTTTCCGACAAGAGTCGCAGACAAAATAGTGCAAATCGATATTGCCGACTGAGTGAACGTGAAACAGGCCCAACCCGTATCAAAAAAAGTTCCCTGCCTGAGCTGTAAACACTATATGACCACCTGGGACAAACATCTCCCGCACGGTTGCAAGGCATTCCATTTTAAATCTGCTATCATGCCCTGTCATGATGTCCGAAATGCTTCCAGTCTCGATTGCCTTAAATATGAGCCCAAACCCTCCAAATAAGTCATGAATCTGAGTTTCATGCCTAACATCCGGCAACGGCTGCGTGAGCGCCCGGACAGCGAGCATGAGCAAGCTGCTTTCCGCCTGTTGATTGCTACGGCTTTTTTTATTTATTTTATTGTGGTCGGCTCCGGCCTTGCCGCATATATCAATGCTGCTTATCTGGTTTATTCTATGGGCATCCTGGCATGGATCGTCACCGTCCCCGATAAAAATCCTCGACGGAGAATATTGGGCATTACCAGCGATATCGCCGTAGTGTCCTGTGGCATTTTGCTGGTCAACAGCGAGGCGGCATTGGTACTGGTCGCCGTTTACCTGTGGATTATCACCGGCAACGGCTTTCGCTATGGTGTGAAATACTTGCTTTATGCCGTCGCACTGGCGCTGACCTTCTTTGTTAGCATCGCTATTGCCCAACCCTTCTGGCACCAACACATGCATTTGGTAATCAGCATTATCATTATCATTTTGGTTATACCATTGTTTATGGTCAGCCTGATTCGCAAGCTGAACAGGGCCATCGCAGCAGCTGATCAAGCCAATCAGGCCAAATCCATCTTCATTGCCAATATCAGCCATGAGCTGCGCACGCCGCTCAATGGCATTATTGGTATGAATGACCTGATCCTGAATTCAACGCTGGACAAGGAACAGCGTCATTTTGCCAGTGTCATCAAGGAATCGGCATACCACCTGCTCAGCCTGATCGAGCAGATTCTGGATATGTCCAGGATCGAGGCGGGCAAACTGGAACTGATGCATGAACCATTTGATCTGTCTCGCCTGATGCATGCCGTGGTGGATATGTTCGAGGCGCAGGCTTTAAAAAAAGCTATTCGGGTGAATTTACAACTGGATCCCGAAATACCCGCCACATTGCTGGGTGACCCGAAGCGGCTAAAACAAATCATGGCCAATATTATTGGCAATGCCGTGAAATTCACACCGCAGGGCAGCGTCACGGTCACGGTCGAACAGCTCCATGCCAGCAACGACGCAATTCGACTGGCTTTTTGCGTTCGCGATACCGGAATCGGCATGTCTGAACAGGAACAGGCCATGATCTTCGAGCGTTTCACACAGGCCGATAGTAATATTACGCGCCGTTTCGGCGGTAGCGGGCTGGGCACGACGATTGCAAAAAACCTGACTGAATTGATGGGCGGAGCGATCAGTCTGAAGAGTCAGCCTGATCAAGGTACGGTGTTCCTCCTGCAGTTGCCCTTTGCTTTGCCGGCTGCGGACAGCATGGATACGCGCCATTCCGAAGCCGCCGCCCCCGTATGCAATATATTCAAACCCTTGCGCATCTGCGTAGCCGAAGACAACCCGGTCAATCAGCAGCTTATTCAAACCATTCTCGAACAGGCCGGCCACGACGTTTATTTGCTGGATGACGGCAGCCAGGCGCTCGACACATTGACTGGCGATCACAACTTTGACCTGATTCTGCTGGATATGCATATGCCCGGCGCCAGCGGGCTGGCGGTGCTCAAGGCATTTCGCGCCATGGATTCGCACACGCCGGTCATGATGCTCAGCGCGGATGCCTTGCAGAGCACCATTGCCGAATGTATGCAGGCCGGGGCGAATGATTACATGACCAAGCCGGTGAAAATGGCGGCATTGCTAGATAAGATCGGCCGCTATAGCAACGGCGATAATGTACCGCATCATGCGATACCGGCAGCTGAAATCGACGCGGATTGCAGGCTCGATGTCGATGTGCTGGAAGACCTGTTTTCACTGATTGATTCGCCCCAAAAGCAACAACAGCTGCTCGCATCGTTTGAAATGAATGGACAGGAACGCCTGGCCCAGTTGCACCGGTATGCCGGCAGCGGGCAAACCCGGCTGTTTCTGGATACTGTACATGGACTCAAAGGCAGCGCCGCCACACTGGGTATCCGGATCGTAGTATCGCATTGCATGGCGGTAGAGCGCGAGCGCAAGGCGCTGGATCGTGAACGCATGCGGCAGCATGTGAAGCAACTCAACGAGGCAGTGCATAGCGGCTCTCTGGCACTGGCAGCCTATCTCCAACAGCGTGTCCCGGCACAACAACGATTCCCCGACAAACAATCTCCTGACGCTTAAACATACGCCCTGGCCAGCGTAGCATCCGCCCATGCCCACACAACATCTATATACCAGCGCAGCTGCATGGCGTCGGGCCGCCATGCAGCGCAGCGGCGACTGGAATACCGCAGCATGCCAACAGCGCCAGAAAATAGCCGATGCCCATAATCAGCAACAAGGGATCAGTGATGCGGACACGCTGGCAGATCAGCAACTGTA
The DNA here is from genome assembly GCA_964638265.1 of uncultured Zetaproteobacteria bacterium. Lineage (GTDB taxonomy): Bacteria > Pseudomonadota > Zetaproteobacteria > Mariprofundales > Mariprofundaceae > Mariprofundus. The sequence continues at coordinate 10,749 of CAZXAI010000029.1, read as the reverse complement.
TATTCAGGGCAAGATGAAGCTGGAGGAATATCAGGATTATCTGCTGTTCAAACACACGAACCAGTCCTCCCGCTGAGTTGACTCCAGATGCCTGAGTTCGATCTGTCCCTGCTCATCTATGGTGTAATTGTAGGACTGGCAGCAGGTGCAATGGCCGGAATACTGGCCGGGCTGGCCGGCGTTGGCGGCGGTCTGATTTATATGCCGGTGTTTTATGCCACGATGCCGGATCCTGCTGATGGCGTGGCGGTATATGTGTTTGCCAGCCTGGTCGCCGTGATTATCACCGGCTTCTTTTCCGCCCGCGCCCACTGGCGCCTGGGCCATATCAACCACCCATATGCCAAACGATTGCTGCCCGGCCTCGTGATCGGTGCGGGTTTGGGGTTATGGTGCACCTTACGCCTGCCCGAAGCGTGGGTGTTACTGGCCCTGGCCGGGCTGGATGCATGGATTGCGCTGGATTATGGCCGCAAACCACAACCTGTATCGGCACACAATCAATCCCTGCTTACCCTGTTTTCCGGCCCCATCGGTGTTGTATCCGGCACACTGGGCATCGGTGGCGGCACCATGCTGGTGCCGTTGTTACGCCGCTTTGGCCCATTACGTTTTGCTGTAGGCACATCAGCCCTGTGCGGCCTGGTCATGGCGCTTGCTGCAGTCACTATCAATATACTGCTGGAAAACAGTTGGCACGATATGCTGGCCAGCCAGTCATCGTTTCTGTCCGGCGCATGGCTGGGCATCGCCCTGATCTTGCCCAACAGCTCAGGCTGGTCGGCACACCTGCACGAGCGTTTGTCCGAGCCAACAACGCAGCTGACACTCAAAGCCGTATTTGCATCTTTATCAGCCGGGCTGGTCATCGCAGCGATGCTGCTGCTGGCGCGCTAAGCGTATCAGGCCAGCGGGCTACCCGGTCGCTGCCACGGGATAGCATCCTGAGATTCAATCGCCACGCGCATCACCAGCCCGAGCGCGGCCAGCATGGTCACCAGCGCTGAGCCGCCGTAACTGATAAACGGCAACGGCAGTCCAACCACCGGAAAGATACCGGAAACCATGCCGATATTGACCGTGATATACAGGGTGAATATCGCAGCGATACCAATGCACAGCATCGAGCCAAAGCGGTTATGGGCGCGATGGCCGACAAACAGAATACGGGAAATCAGCACCGCATACAGGGTTAATAGCAAGGCAACGGCAATAAACCCGCCCTCTTCGGCCAGTACCGAAAAGATAAAATCGGTATGCTGTTCGGGCAGAAAATGCAGCCTGGCCTGCGTACCATGCAAAAAGCCCTTGCCAAACAAGCCGCCGGAACCAATCGCAATGGTGGATTGAATCACATGATAACCGGCTCCCAGCGGATCGGATTGCGGATCCAGCAGGGTGAGTACGCGCTGTTTCTGATAATCATGCATGAAATGCCATAATACGGGCAGCGCAGCAATGCCGCTGGCAATGGCAAACATCAGCAGCCGCCACGGCAGGCCGGCTGCAATGATCATGGCCGTGGCCGCAAACAGCAGCACCAGCGTGGTGCCCAGATCAGGCTGAATAATGATCAGGCCGGCCGGCACAACGGCCATCAGCAATGGCCCGATGATTTCAATCAGGCCTCTGGCTTCGCGGCTGGCAAACCAGTTGGCCAGCACAAACACCAGCGCCCATTTCATAATCTCGGAGGGCTGAATATTGGCAATGCCCAAATCGAGCCAGCGGCGCGCCCCCATATGCACATCGCCAATCACCGGCACCAGCGCCAGCAACAGCAAGGCGACGCCATACATCGGCCAGCAAGCCAGCCCCAGCACGCGCAGTGGAACCAGACACAGCGTAAACAGCGCCGCCAGGCCGACAAGCCAGAAAACAGCCTGTTTATGCCACAGGCCGGTATCGCCCTGATGCACCGCAGCAAACAGCACGGTCATGCCGAGCGCGGCCAGGCAGAGCAGGCTGGCCAGTAACATCCAGTCGAGTCCGCGCAGCATACGCATCATTGCGACTGAGCCTCTGTAATGGCCGCCTCTTGCCTGGCCATAGCATTGATCACGGCCGCCGCCACGGGGCCGGCTGCGCTGCCGCCATGGCCGCCATGTTCCACAAATACGGCAATGGCGATTTTCGGATGCTCATACGGGGCATAGCCCATGAACCAGGCATGATCCCTGTGCCGTCGCAATAATTCTTCCTTGCTGATATTCTTATCATTACCACGGTATATTTTGACCACCTGAGCCGTGCCCGTTTTACCCGCCGCCGTCCACGCCGCATGGAACAGCGCCCGGTGCGCCGTACCATGAGGATTACGCACGACATCCCGCATCGCCTGTTGAATCTTGAGCAAATCACCCGGCTTCACATCGGCCTGATGCAATACATCGGCGGCGCGATTGGCCAGCAACTGGGGTTTAAGGATCTTGCCGCCATTGGCGATAGCGGCTGCCAGGCGTGCAATTTGCAGCGGCGTGGCTGTCAACGAACCCTGACCAATGGCTGTAATCATCGTTTCGCCCCGGAACCATTTTTTTCGTTTGGAATGGCTGTTTTTAATGGCCGCCATCATATACGGACTGTGGGTAGGAATAATGCCGCGCGCTTCCGGCGGCAGGTCGATTTGCGTCTTTTCACCCAAGCCCCAGTCACTGGCGGCATCGGAAATGGCAGCCATGCCGAGCTGATCGCCCAGTTTATAAAAATAGACATCGCAGGATTGCACCAGCGCCTTATGCAGGGACACCTTGCCATGCCCCCAGTGCTTCCAGCAATGCAGCTTTCTGTCGGCCAGCTTCAGGTAGCCGGGGCATGTGGTACTGCCTCTGGCCAGGCGGATGCCATATTTCAGGCCGGCCAGGCCGGTAATCAGCTTGAATGTGGATGCCGGCGGATAAGCGGCCTGGGTGGCGCGATTCAATAGCGGTTTTTCCGGGTTATTCAGCCATGATTTCCATTGCTGGGACTCCAGCCCGGTGATAAAGCGGTTGGTGTTATAACCGGGCTTGCTGAGCATGGCAATAATACCGCCCGTATGCACATCCATCACCACCACCGCGCCGGTGCGCTGGCCCAGTGCATCGGACGCAGCCTGTTGCACATCCACATCCAGGGCCAACTGAATCTGCGTTCCCATCACCGGCGGCGTTCGGTTGATGACCGCAACGCGTCGGCCGCGTGCATCCACTTCTTCGCGCTGATGGCCGGGTTGCCCATGCAGCATGCTCTCAAACGACTTCTCCACCCCGGTGCGGCCAATAAATTCATTGGGGAAAAAACCGGCATCGATATCGCTTTCCCTGGCCAGCGACAAATAACCGATCAGATGCGATGTAAGCCCGGAGTACGGGTATAAACGATAGCTGCCAGCGGTGACATCGACGCCGGGAAAATGATGCAGTCTGGCCGTCAGCGGCGCCACCTGTTGCCACTGCAGTTTATCATCCAGCAGCACCGGGCGATCCGGTCGTCGCGCCCGCCTGATTCTTTTGCGCACCAGACGGCGCTTATTATCTGACCACGCCAGCATAGCCGCCAGCCTGTTCAATATATCATCCAGGTGTTCCACCCGCTCCGGAATCAGCGATACGCGGTAGGCAATGCGATTGATCGCCAGTTTTTTGCCATGAACATCGGTAATTTCACCACGCACCGGTAGAATCGGCACCAGATTGAGCCGGTTTTGATCTGATTGCAGCATGTATTTGTCATGCTCAAACCATTGCAGGCGCATGATCTGGAACAGTAACAGACCCAGCAACAGCGGTATGGACGCATAAAAAAACAGCATACGCACATCAAAGCGGTGACGAACATCAAGCGACTTGTTGCGCATATCGCCTCGTCAGCAGGTGCCAGACCGGAATACACAGGCATAAGGTCAGCAAACAGGCTGACAGCCCCCATCCCGGCCATAGCAGGGACGCAAGTACAGCAAGCAGCATCAAGGTCAGGCGCTGCGGCAGCCCGATACCGAGGTGCTGATCCAGATAAATCATGGCCAGCGGCAATATCGCCATAATGAGAAAGCTGATGCCGAACGACCAGTACAGCACCACATCATGAATCAGCACGCCGGGCAGCACCCACACCCAGTTATGCCGATGCGCCAACAGACTGGCCAGCAGCACAGCCAGAGCCCAGTCCGGTTGCACCAGCGTACTGGCAAACGCCAGGTTCAGACTGAGTCCCAGCAGCGCCAGCAGCGCAATCGTGACGGCAATCATGGTGAATCATGCAGCTGTGATGCAACAGCCAGCCAGTTATCCCGCTGCCAATGGGCGGTCGGCTGGGCTACAATGCGCACAAACAACTGACCGGGAATGGGTTGAACATCGGTAATACGGGCCACCGCAATACCCGGTGGAAACAATCCGCCGGCGCCACTGGTGTACAGGACGTCCCCGGCCTGTGGCGCCTGTTTCAGCGGCACAAACTCAATCGACAGGCCTTCACCCTGACCACGGGCAATGGCCGCCAGAGCCGTGCCCGGAATGGTGACCGGCACGGCCAGTGACGCATCAAAGATGGTACGCACCGTGGCATGGTTTTCTGACGTGCTATCGACCACGCCGACCAGGCCTTCACTGGACACAATAACATCATCCCGCGACACATCGTCGACCTGCAACAGCAGCCGCTGGCTCATCAAATCCGGACTGCGGCCACGCACTTTGGCGGCATGCCAGCGGTAACCGGTGATGCCGGATATTTCCAGAATTCTTCTAAGCTGGCGATTTTCTTCGCGCAGGCTACTGGCTTCCTGAATCAGCGCGGCCTGTTGCTGGGATTTTTTTTCAAAGGCGAGGTATTCCCGGTGCAGCGTTTCCTGTTCAGTGAACCACAGTGCTGCCGATTGCCACCATTGCACCGGCGCATGCAACACCTCCAGCGCCGGCCACATGCTCAGCATAGCCGTAGAGCCGCCAACCAGGCGGGCGGCGGCGTATAGACTCAGGAGCAGAACAGCAGCAATCACCCAAGCCCTGTGGCGACGAGCGAAAAAATTATTCATACCGGGCGATATTGCGAACGCGCGCTATTGCCGGTTTCAGGAAGGGTTTGCACCATGAGGTGGCCGCGAACAATCGCTTTTCGAGCCGTCATTCCTCGAAGAGCACGCCCCGCATCCGATCCAGTTCTTCGAGTACGCGACCGCTACCCAACACCACGCAATCGAGTGGATTCTCGGCCACTGCAACCGGCAGGCCGGTTTCCTCGCGCAACAACTGATCCAGCCCGACCAGCAAGGCGCCGCCGCCGGTCAGGATAATGCCTTTATCGACAATATCCGCAGCCAGTTCCGGCGGCGTACGTTCCAGACACACTTTGACGCCTTCAATGATGGCATTGACCGATTCGGTTAATGCTTCGAGAATTTCGGAATCATCCAGCAGCAGGTTTTTCGGCACGCCATTGATCAGATCGCGCCCTTTGACTTCCATTTCGCGTCTGGTTTCCTGCGGAAAAGCGCTGCCCAGCTGCATTTTTATTTTTTCAGCCGTCGGCGCACCCACCAGCAGGCTGTATTTGCGACGCAAATGATTGATGATGGACTCATCCATCTTATCGCCGCCCACGCGCACCGAACGGGAATACACAATACCGCCATAGGAAATCACGGCAATTTCGGAGGTGCCGCCGCCGATATCCACCACCATGGAACCGGATGCTTCCGTCACCGGCAAATCAGCGCCGATGGCCGCCGCCATGGGTTCTTCAATCAGATACACTTCACGCGCTCCGGCCGACAGGGCGGACTCGCGAATAGCGCGGCGTTCCACCGGCGTGGAGCCGAACGGTACGCAAATCACGATACGCGGATGAATGCCCCAGGTGCGATCATGCACCTTGCGAATGAACTGCTTGAGCATTTCCTCGGTGACCACGAAATCGGCAATGACGCCGTCCTTGAGCGGACGGATAGCCTGAATACTGTCCGGCGTGCGACCCAGCATGCGTTTGGCATCCATGCCCACCGCCAGCACCCGGCGATGCTGCCTGCCGCCGCCGGTATGAATGGCCACTACGGATGGTTCATTGAGCACGATGCCCTGTCCGCGCACATAAATCAGCGTATTGGCCGTACCAAGATCAATGGAAATATCACGGGAAAATAACCCGAATAAACGATTTAACATAAAAGAATCCGCCTCTGGAAAGCTAAGTCGGCAAAGCTAGTGGCAGAATACAGACAGGTAAAGGAACAAGCGCTGCAGCGTTATGCCGGGCTCCGGCTTGAGCTATCGGCCATCCGGTGAAGAACAGCCAGTCTAATCTCCTGCTTCAAACTCAACCCATACCGGAGCATGATCACTGGGGCGTTCCAGCGCCCGGTAATCTTTAGCCACACCGCCATCCAGCGGCGTTAATGCGGCGCTGGACAGGATATGATCAATGCGAATTCCCCACTGACGCCGGAATGCATTCATGCGGTAATCCCACCAGCTGTGCATGGGCTCATCCGGATGTATGAACCTGACGGTATCGGTCAGCCCAAAATCCAGCAGGGATTGAAACCATTCACGTTCGGCCGTCGAACACATGATTTTCTCATGCCATCGGCCTGGATCGTGAACATCCCGATCCGCAGGTGCGATATTAAAATCACCCAGCACGATTACCTTTTCGTGCTGCGCCAGTTCATTGTCCAGATAGGTGCGAAAAGCCTGTAACCAGCGGAATTTATAAGCGTATTTATCTGACCCGACCGCTTGTCCGTTGGGGATATACACATTGATCATGCGTACTGAACCCACGTTTGCGGCCAGCAAGCGCCGTTGTGGATCATCCAGCCCCGGCATATCCGTAATGACTGCCGTGGCCGGCAGCCGAGTGAGCAGACAAACGCCGTTATAGGTTTTCTGACCGGCAAATGCGGCCTGATAACCGGCGGCCTGAATGGCTTCGAGCGGGAATTTGTCATCGGTGAGTTTCGTTTCCTGCAAGGCCAGCACATCCGGCTGCTCCTGCTCCAGCAATTGCAATACATGCGCCAGGCGCACATTCAGGGAGTTTACATTCCAGCTAACAATTTTCATCAGCGGATCATGACCCAGCTGGAGCCTGGCCTCAAGCAGCTGTGTTTGCGCTTATCTGCCTGCGTGTGATAAACCGGCCTCAAAATCAAGCAGCTTCGCTTTCCATGCCAGCCCGCAGGCAAAGCCGCCCAGGCCATCCGCCGCAACAATACGATGACAGGGAATAATAACGGGCAGCGGATTGGCACCCAGCGCCTGCCCCATAGCGCGTGCCGAGGTACCCAGTTGTCCGGCGATTTCTCCATACGTTCGGGTTTCACCCGCCGGAACAGCCAACAGAGCCGGACGCATTCTGGCCTGAAACGAGCTGGCCGGTGCAATCAGCGGCGGCAAGGTAGGCGTACACCCGTCAAACCACTGTCGCAGCCAGCGCGACACAGCATCGTCATGCTCATGCTGTATATGTTCATGCCCCTGCAAGCGGATATGGCGACACAGCGCTCCGTCCCAATCATAGAAGATATTCCCCAGCGGGGAATGAAAACAATAAATCATGCAGTAATCGTAGCGCATGATTAGTGTGCATGCATGGACTGGTCGCTTTTCTTTTCCGCCCTGATCTCATCGACCCTGTTACCGGGCGGTTCAGAAGCGCTGTTGCTCTATCGTCTGAACGCAGGCGGTGATGTCATGACGCTCATATTGATCGCCACAGCGGGTAATGTGCTCGGCAGCCTGATTACCTACGCCATGGGGCGGCTGGGCAATGAGGCGATCCACAAACGCTGGCTACGCATTTCCGAACAACAAACCACACGAGCGGAAGTCTGGTTTGCCAAATTTGGCAAGCCGGCATTGCTACTGGCATGGTTACCGGTGGTCGGCGACCCGCTCTGTCTGGCAGCTGGCCTGTTGCGCTACAGTATATTTTCTTTCCTGATCCTGGTCAGTATCGGCAAACTGGCTCGCTACGCTGTACTGGGCCTAGCGTTTATCTGATTCAGCACTGCCCTGCGAGTCGGCCTGACAAAGAGAGACCATCACATCCAGGTCTGCCAGGGCGGCATCGAAATCATAGGCGGACAAATGCTGTCGCAAAGCCGACAGGTGATCGGCGCATGCGCTACCGGTCAATGCGATATTCAGCTCATCAATCAGATCGACGGCATCACCGTTATAGTCCTCCAGCAGGGCACGCATGCGGGCGATCAGGGCAGTGGCCGCCCGGGTATCGCCGACGGGCGTTGCGGATGCGGCTTGTGCGCTGCATTCACACCAGGCGGCGATGCCCTGCATCACATCATCCAATAATGTTTCCGCCCCGGACAACAGTTCAGGATCAATCGGGCTATCGGACTTCAACACCGACTCAAGCTTTGACACGGTATGATACAAGGCATTGGCACCAATACTGCCGGCCACACCTTTCAGAGCATGCGCCAGTTGCACGGCCTGCTGCCTGTCACCGGCGGCCAGGGCGGCACGGATCGATTGCAACGCGCCAGCCTGTGATGTGTGAAATTTACACAGAATCCGGCCATACAAGGACTGATCACCAGCCACGCGCCGCAACCCATCCGCCACATCAATGCCGGACAGGCCGGTAAAGTCCAGTATGGTTTCAGACCCTGCAGCCCGCGAGGGTGACAACTGCTGCGCCGCATCGAGCTGCGATTTTCTTATCCAGCGAATCAGCGTGGCATAGAGTTGATTTGGATCGACCGGTTTGCTGACATGGTCGTTCATACCGGCCTGTAAACATTTTTCCCGATCACCGGGCATGGCATTGGCGGTCATGGCGATGATGGGTAAATCCTGAAACTGCGTATCGGCGCGGATTAACCGCGTCGCTTCCAGGCCATCCATAACCGGCATCTGCATATCCATCAGCACGCCGTCAAATGCATCATTGTGCACAGCCTCAACCGCCTGCTGTCCATTGTGCACAATCTGCAAGCTGATACCCACCCTGGCCAATAAGCCTTCGGCCACCTGCTGATTGATCTCGTTATCCTCCACCAGCAACAAACGCGCCCCATGCAGCGATTGCAACACATCCGGCGGCACCGGCTTGTATGCCTGCGGCATGGCCAGCATATCGGCATTGCCCAGTTTAAAACGGAGGCGGAAATGGAAACAACTACCCTTGCCCGGCTCGCTGTCCACACTGATTTCACCGTGCATCAGTTCCACCAGCTGCTTGCAAATGGCCAGCCCCAGACCGGTGCCGCCATACTGGCGCGTGGTTGACGTATCGGCCTGGGAAAAGGCCTGGAAGAGATTGGCTATTTGTGCTGCGCTCATGCCGATGCCGGAATCGCTAACCTGGAATTGCAACTCGATTTCCGCATCGCTCTGCTCCAGCACCTCAACGCTCACCTCCACCTGCCCCTGCTCGGTGAATTTCACCGCATTATTAACCAGATTCAGCAGCACCTGCCCCAGCCGCATCGAATCGCCATGCAAGACCGGCAAATCCGGTGGATAATCGAACAATAAAGCCAGCCCCTTGGCATTGGCGGCAATCGCATTGACGCTGGCGACATTCTCCAGCGTTTCGGCCAGATTGAAGTCCACCGCCTCCAGACGCAATTTGCCCGCTTCAACCTTGGAAAAGTCCAGAATATCATTGATAATTACCAGCAGCGTTTCCGAGGCGGTCAGTATCTTGTTGAGATAATCGCGCTGCTGGCGGTTTTCAGCGCCATCCATGGCCAGATGCGCCATGCCGATCACCGCATTCATCGGCGTACGGATTTCATGACTCATATTGGCCAGAAAATCGCTCTTGGCCTGCGCTGCCGCCAGCGCCTTGTCGCGGGCTGCAGCCAGTTCGCGCGTACGTTTCTCCACTTTTTCTTCCAGAATATGACTGTGATCTGCCATCTGGGCATAGGAATGCCTGAGTGAATCGGCCATCTCTTCCAAAGCCGATACCAGCAGGCCGATTTCATCATCGGTACGGATACTGATATGCGGCTTGGCTGAAAAATCACCGCCGGCCAGTTCATGTGAAAAATGCACCAGTTTTCGAATGGGCCGCGTCCACCGGCTGGCAAAATAAAACACCGCCAGACCGCCAAGAATCAGAAACAGCAAGGCCGTCACACTGGCGCGAATCACCGCCTTGCGGATTTCCTCGGCGATAAAGTTCTGCGACTTGGCCAGCAGCGCATTCAGATCATCGAGTGAAAACCCGAGTCGCAGGACGCCCCACTGGCTTGCATTGACATGAACCGGTACTACCATTTCCATAAAGGCATGGTCATCAATCTGGAAATGATGGTGCATACGTTGTTTCTGGGCAGCAGCAAAATCCGACACGGCGCCGGAGAGGATATGCTGCCGGAGCGCCTGATCGAGGTTGGCGCCTATGGCCAGCTTCGGAACGCCCCCCTGCATCAGGATGACATAACGCAGATCGTCGATATCCCTGACCACATCCTTGATAAACTCTCTGGCCAGAGGCAAACGCCCCGTTGCAATCAGATTCTCGACATGACCGGACATTTGATTGGCCGCTTTAATGGCTTTTTTATTCACCTGCTCATCCAGGAAAGCGCTATGCATCGCCAGGGCGCTGTTCAGGCTGTGGCGCTGCGCGTTGACCTGCAACAGGGTCAGCAATACCACCATGGTCACAATCATGCCGACCATGGCCACCATCAATTTCCAGCGCATGCCGCGCCGGATGCTTATGCCTTGCGCTGTGTCCGAATCATCCATAACGCCAACATACTTATGCCGATTCAAATCGGCAAGGAGC
>CAZXAI010000028.1:0-13990 GCA_964638265.1 uncultured Zetaproteobacteria bacterium | reverse complement strand
TGCTCTACCAACTGAGCTATGCCGGCAAGGGTGGCGCATCATACCGAGCAAACAAATGAACTCAAGCATGAATTAAAAATACATGATTTATTCGCAACATAACCCGGCAAAAACCGCAACAAATGTAATATGAGCAATTGTGACAAGCACTGTTACCGTTTACCCAGGCGCGATAAAACAGGCACCGGAACCAGTGCCGATACATCACCGCCCATACTGGAAATTTCACGAATAAATCGCGAGGAAACAAAGGTATAGTCCTCGCGAGCCATCACAAAGGCTGTTTCAATCGCCGCATCCAGTCGCCGATTCATGGTTGCCATTTGAAACTCATATTCAAAGTCCGAGGCCGCTCGCAGACCCCGTAGTATCGCATTGGCCTGATATTGGTGCGCCAAATCGACCAGGAGGCCCGAAAAGCGTGTGACTTCAACCTGCGTCTCGGTATGAAATGTTTCGCACACCATGGCAAAGCGCGTATCCAGATCAAATAACGGCCCCTTGCCCGGATTATCTGCCACCGCAATAACAATACGATCAAATAACTTCAACCCGCGCAGCACCACATCAACATGGCCGAGCGTAACTGGATCAAACGTGCCGGGATATATAGCTGTTCGCTTCATCGCACCTTCCCCATCATTCACCTGTCCACAAACCATGTTCACTCACAATGCCAGTCACGTTAGCGTTGGGCGTTACATCAAACGCCGGATTGTTGACTGGCACACCCGATGCTGCAATGTGAATACTCTGAAGCTGCCCCGCCTCACTCATGCCATCCATATATAAGACTTCGCTCTTATCACGCTGTTCAATCGGAATATCCAGGCCGCTCGGGCAATCGACATCAAATGTGGATCTTGGCGCTGCCACATACATCGGCACCCCATGCGCCCTGGCGGCCAGCGACAAAGCATAGGTGCCAATTTTATTAGCCACATCACCATTTGCTGCGATGCGATCCGCCCCGACAACCACAGCATCGACTTTGCCCTGCGCCATCATCCATGCAGCGGCACCATCAGCCTGTATGCGACAATCGACCCCCTCCTGAGACAACTCCCAAGCCGTTAAACGAGCGCCCTGTAATCGCGGCCTGGTTTCATCCACCCATACAAATGGTTTTTCACCCGTCAAGGCTAATTGATAAATGCCGGCGGTCGCCGTACCCCAATCCACCGCTGCCAGCCAGCCGGCATTACAATGGGTGAGAATCCTGCGCTGACCGACTGCAAGCAACTCCGCCATATATGCGCCAATACGCCGATTGGCTGCCACCTCTGCATCAGCATAATGTTGCGCGCACTCAATCATCCGGCTGCCAGCTGGTGATGTGTCAGCACATGTCTGCATGGCATGACAGGCATGAAACAGGTTCACAGCAGTCGGTCGCGTAGCCCGAAACCGTGGTAGCCAATGATTAAAAAAATGGCCTTTATCTACATTCCAGGCCAATGCTAAACCATATGCTGCGGCGGCACCGATACTGGGCGCGCCGCGCACCTGCATCGATTCAATCGCTACAGCCACATCCTCAGGCAATACACTGACCACCTGCTCAAAACGATGTGGTAATAAACGCTGCTCTACCCACTGCACGCCGCCAGACTCCGCATGCCAGTTCACGGCTCGACAAGCGCAGCCATTTACCCGCATACAAAACTAGAAGTTTGCACAATTATTATCTTAACTATTTGTTTATAAAGCATATTTGATAGGTTCCCTAGCTTCTCAGCTTGCGTAATACACCATCCAGTTCTGCAGCTTGCGTATATCGAATACGCATTTCACCCGAACCATTCTTCTTACACATGATTTCCACGGACAGACCCAGTTTGCGTGTCAGTTCTTCCTGCAAAGCCATCACATCTGCATCCACTGCTGTTTCTATGGGTACAGTCGGCTCACTGCCCGCCTTTTTCGCCTCTTTCTCCATTTGCCTGGCACTCCAGCCCTGCTCTATACACTGGAGGGCAATACGCTCGGCAACCTGTGCAGGCAAGCCCACCAGCGGCCTGGCCTGGCCCATACTCAGCTGGCGTTTTTCAATCATCTGTTTGATAATATCAGACAGCTGCAACAGACGAATAAGGTTGCTGACCTGGACGCGTGAAATGCCAATTTTTTCCGCCACCTGCTGCTGTGTACAGTTAAACTCTTCGATCATCCGACTATAGGCGCGACCCGACTCGATGGCAGTCAGGTCATCTCGTTGTTCATTTTCAATAATCGCCAGTTCAAGCGCCTGCAAATCATCAACATCCCGAATGACTGCCGGGATTTCAGTCAAACCGGCTGCCTGCGATGCGCGCCAGCGCCGTTCTCCGGCGATCAACTCATATCCATCACCATTCGGACGTAGCAAGATCGGCATCAACACGCCCTCTCGACGAATCGAAGCGGTCAACGCATCAAGCTCATCATTGGCAAATTGGCTTCTGGGCTGATAACGATTGGGTGTTATTTTAGAAATCGGAATATTTGTAGTCTGCCGCATCACTTCCGGGGTCGGCGTATCACCCAGCAAGGCATTTAACCCACGACCCAAACCACGATTCTTAACTACGACCATCACCCTCTCCTCTCACTGATTCACATCCTACGTCAGACATTCCTTCGATGCATAAATTCTTTGGCAACCGCCAAGTATGCCTGCGCTCCTTTCGAGCGCACATCATGATACATCACGGGCACGCCATAACTAGGCGCTTCAGACAAACGCACATTTCTTGGAATGACTTCCTCATACACCTGTGAACCAAAATATGCCCGCACATCCTGTTCGACCAGCGTCGATAAGTTATTTCTACGATCAACCATCGTCAATAATATTCCATCCATGGCCAACTCTGCATTCAATGCCTGACGAATCCGCCGAATCGAATCCATCAACTGCGTCAGTCCTTCCATGGCATAAAACTCGGTTTGCAGCGTTACCATGACATGATCCGATGCAGTTAATGCATTAACTGTTAACAAACTCAATGCCGGCGGGCAGTCTATGAATACGTAGTCAAACGCTGGGCCAACATAACTGGCAAAAGCCTGATGCAAGCGCAACTCCCGACCAATTTCACTCACCAACTCCACCTCTGCACCGGCCAGATCCATACTGGCCGGCAGCAACGACAACCGTTCACAATCTGTAGCAATAATGCTGTCTGCCAAGGTATTTTCACCCATCAATACATCATAGGTTCCAGATGCTACCTGCTCTTTATCCACACCAAGCCCGGATGTTGAATTACCCTGTGGATCAAGATCAACCAGCAAGATGCGTTTATCCAACGCGGCCAACGATGCAGCCAGGTTAATGCTGGTTGTGGTTTTACCAACACCGCCCTTTTGATTGGCGACTGCAATAACGGGGCCCAGTCCCTGATGTTTCACGTGAAACCTCCTAACGGTCATAAACTGTTTCCACCTCATGATACCTTCATATCATGAGGTGGAAACAGGCATGCAAGCCGCGTTTCTGTTTATATGGAGTGCATGCTAGCGATTGTGCTGATAACAGCGGATCATTTGCGTATCATCCTCCGCATCACCCACACCAATGGCATACTCGCCTGAAACAGTCCAACCATCAACATCAACGGCAGCATGTGACCTTGGCACCGGAAAAACAGCAAGCGCGTTTGAATTTACATGCGGGTTGCACATTTCCAGCAATTGTTGCTCATCCGCTACGGCCCTGGCAATGCAGATATCCACCTTCAATGGCGGCAATGCATTGATATCGGCATCGTACACTTCAGCACTCAAGCCCAATTTTCTCACCACATGCCTGAGGAACTCGGCACGTTTTTTTCTGCGTTCCACCAGCACGCCAGTCAATGATGGTTTTGCGATAAGTAACGGCATGCCGGGGATACCCATGCCACTGCCGATATCCAGCAGTCGTCCCTGCTCAGGCATCAGTGTCGCCATTCTCAATGAGGGCAAAATAAATCGCGTATAAAATATATCTGCGTCAGCAATAGAGGTCAGATTCAGGGCCTTGCGAAACTTCAGCACCTCTTGAACATATGAGAAATACAACTCATCGGTCATGATTTTGCTTCCTCAAATAAAGCATTAATGTACTCAGTGAAGCCGGAGTCACCCCGGAAATACGTGATGCCTGTCCCAGCGTTGCCGGTTGCACGCTATCCATTCTCTGCCGACATTCATTACTCAGCCCCGGAACCTGCGAATAATCAAACAAGGGAGGGATACGATCTGACTCCAAACGCCTGAATCGCTCCACCTCAAGCATCTGCTTGCCCAGATAGCCATCATAATGCATCAAAGCATGCAAAGATTTCAGGTCTCTGGCACACCATTCATCATCCAGATCTAACAACGCAACAGCCTTGGCTGCATCGACATCACTGCGGTGCGTATATGACGTAATATTCATTGCCTGTGCAGGAGCAGGCAAACCCAAGCCCTCCAAGCGCTCTCGCCATACCTTGCCTGTGCCAATGGTGGTATTCCGGGCACACTCAATACCGCGATCCAGGCGTGTACGTCTGGCCTCGAATGATAGAATGCGATCATCATGATACAGGCCCAACCGGATGGCTGCGTCAGCCAGCCTTAAGTCGGCATTGTCCTCACGCAACTGCAGACGAAACTCTGCCCTGGAGGTAAACATTCTATATGGCTCTGTAATTCCTTTCGTAACCAGGTCATCTACCATCACGCCTATATAAGCCTCTGAGCGATCCGGCACCCATGACTCCAGAGCCAGCGCAAACGCAGCCGCGTTGATACCCGCCAACAGCCCTTGTGCTGCTGCCTCCTCATATCCTGTCGTTCCATTTATTTGACCGGCATGGAACAGCCCTGAAATTTTCTTTGTTTCCAGCGTTGGTTTCAGTTCCTGTGGATCCACATAATCATATTCAATGGCATAACCGGGACGAATGATAACCGCCTTCTCCAAACCATGTATGGATCTTATAAATTCCCACTGCACATCAGCTGGCAATGATGTGGAAATACCATTCGGATAAACTTCATTGTGATCTCTACCCTCCGGTTCCAAAAATATCTGATGACTGGATTTATCAGAAAACCGAACCACCTTGTCTTCAATGCTGGGGCAATAGCGTGGGCCCGTGCCAGAAATTTGACCGGAATACATTGGAGAACGTGACATATTGGCACGAATAATATCGTGCCCCCGTTCACTGGTTCTGGTAATCGCACATGGAATTTGATCGCCGTCCACTTGCTTATGCAGACCTGAAAAGGGTAACACATCTGTTTCGCCCGGCTGCTTATCGAGGATATTCCAGTTAATCGTCTTCTTATCGAGTCGGGGCGGCGTGCCTGTTTTCAAACGTCCCAGATTAAATTCGCGTTGATATAGCTCATCTGTTAATCCAAGCACGGGAGCATCTCCGGATCGGCCGGCAGGAATTGTTTTTTCTCCTATATGAATCAATCCACTTAAAAATGTTCCGGTGGTGAGTATGACAGATGTTGCAATATGCTCGATGCCAAACTCATCTACGGCGCCTGCTATGCGATCACCTTCAAATAATAGCGCAGATATTGTACCCTGATGCAGCGAGATATTGACATTGGAATCCAGCAACTGACGCATGACCATGTGATAAATTCTTCGATCACATTGCGCCCGTGTCGCCTGCACTGCCGGCCCTTTTCTACGATTAAGCACACGGTACTGCAATGCCGATCGATCCGCCGCAACGCCCATTAAGCCTGCCAGAGCATCCACCTCATGTACGAGATGACCTTTTCCAATACCCCCAATAGCAGGGTTACAGGACATCTTGGCAATGGTGTCCAGATTCTGGGTGATCAACCTAACCCTTGCGCCACGGCTCGCAGCAGCCCACGCTGCCTCGCAACCAGCGTGCCCTGCCCCAACCACAATAACATCAACTGCATCCGGATGTTTCACGTGAAACGACTCCTTAAACTGTAAACCTTAGCATCAACCAGGTCTTGTAATTTCAGCATAAGCACAGGAACGCAATCAGTACCTGAAAACAATTGCATCGAGGGGCAACGATAGAGCTTGAATAAATTGCTAGCAAACAAAAAAGGGCAGCCGAAGCTGCCCTTTTGAACCTTATCGTAAAAATCTACAGCGATTTACGCCTTTTTTCCAACAGGCTGTGCATAATCGGCGTAAGAATCAGCTCCATGGCCAGCACCATTTTCGCTGCCGGAACAACCAGCGTATTGCGTCTGGACATAAATGAACCATTGAGCATAGAAAGCAGCCATGGGAAATCAATACCCCACTGATCCGGTTTGCGTATTCTGACGACAATCATACTCTCATCCGGAGTTGGAACATCACGCGCAATGAACGGGTTGGATGTGTCAACCAGAGGAACACGCTGAATATTAATGTCCGTATTGGTAAACTGTGGTGTAATGAAATGCACATAGTCATGCATACGAGACAGGATATTATCCACCACTGCTTCCTGGGAATAGCCACGCATGGCCGTATCGCGATGAATTTTCTGGATCCACTCCAGATTGACCACTGGAACAACGCCCAGCATCAAATCGACATATGGCCGCACTTCTTCAACACCACCGTGCAAGCCTTCATAAAACAGCAGATCTGTACCTTCACCAATTTCACGCCAGTCCGTAAACTTTCCTGCCTCAACACCGTAAATCTTTGCTTCTTCGTCATCGTGCACATAAGTACGCGCCAAGCCACGGCCCGTTCTGCGATATGAATCAAATAACTCTGCAATTTTATCGAATAAATTCGCTTCATCTGAGAAGTGGCTCAGACGCTTGCCTGCCGCTTCAAATTCTTTGGCTTTTGCACGAAATTCAAGACGATCATAGCGATGAAAACAATCACCTTCCACGATCGCCGGCGTCACTTTCTCGCGCCTGAAAATATGCTCCAGTGCGACCTTTGCGGTGCTTGTTCCGGCGCCTGATGAGCCTGTTACTGAAATGACAGGATATTTTGCTGACATACTCTCTCCCAAAAAACTGTTTTAAAACAGGGTGTTCTGTTATTAATAGCCTGCAAACTCCCCGTCCCCTTTATGGATATTTCAAAAAGGATGGCCATTATGCCGTAAATCATACCCTCCTTTCAAGGAGAAAGAGAAATCCGTCAATCACCCCATTATTTTCCTACACAAAATTCAGAAAATACGCGATCTAATATATGTTCAATATCTCCAATGCCCAAGATACTGCCTAGCGCCCCCCATGCGGATCGCCATTCCATGGCCGTTAAATCCAATTGGTGTTCACTATGAAGCATGCTTAGTCCAGCCTGAAGGTGCGATAGCGTATCCAATAAGATCGTACGATGGCGCTCACGCGTTACCAATACCCCTTCATCCGCTATACTCATATCCCCCAATTGCTTTCCCAAAGCATTGCATATTTGATCCAGCCCGTACCCCTGTTTTATACTGACCGGTATAAAATGTGCTGGCCAAGGCGGCTGTATCGAATCGGCCAGGTCTGTTTTGTTCATCAGAAACAAACTGGCGCGTTCGTGCGTCTTCCATGTGTCGGGACGACTGGCATCGGCAACAAAGATTACGGCATCAGCTTGCTTCGCTGCCGCTTCAGCACGGCGTACGCCCTCCTGCTCAATGGCATCATCGCTCAAGCGCAACCCGGCTGTATCAGCCAGGCGCACAGGTATGCCATGTACCTCAAAATCAATTTCAAGCACATCACGCGTCGTACCAGGGACTGCACTGACAATGGCGCGATCACGACCTGCAAGCGCATTGAGCAAGCTGGATTTTCCTACATTCGGAGCTCCGATGATAGCAACTACAGCACCATCAAACAGCCGCTCTCCCAAGCGGGCCGTAGATAATAATGACTCAATCGGAGCAATCAGGCTATATTGCATCTGCTCAGCCAGGCCTTCAAAAAATAATGGCGGGATTTCTTCTTCCGGAAAATCCAGACTGGCTTCAACATGCGCAACCAGGCCGGTCAGTTTCTGCATCAGATCTTCAATACGCTGGCCGAATGCACCCTGCAACTGGCGTAAAGCCTGTTTTCCGGCTCGTACCGTGGCGGCATCTATGCATGCAGCTACAGCTTCTGCCTGGGATAATTCAATCTTGCCGTTTTCAACGGCGCGGCGGGTGAATTCGCCGGGTTGTGCCGGCCTGCAACCCAGTTGATACAGCCGCTCCAGCAAGGCGCGCAGCAGCACCGGGCTACCATGCCCTTGCAGTTCAATAATATCTTCACCTGTATAGGAATGAGGGGCTGGAAAGAACAGCACAATTCCTTCATCCAGCACATCACCGGATGCGTCTGTCCATTGCAGTACAGTCGCAGTTCTGGGTGGGATATGATCACAAGCTGTAACGCGCTGAAGGATCGTCAAAGCCTGCGACCCGGACATGCGCACAATGCCGACGCCGCCACGCCCGGCCGGCGTAGCGATAGCAGCTATGGTTGCATGGGAGTCGCGCTGTTTAATCGACGTTAAGCCGCTTCATGACCAGACGCTGCTGGAGAATAGAGAGGGTGTTATTCACCACCCAGTACAGCACCAGACCCGCCGGGAAGAACAGAAACAGTACGGTGAAAATAGCCGGTAAAAACTGCATCACCTTCGCCTGCATCGGATCCGCTGGCTGCG
This sequence comes from uncultured Zetaproteobacteria bacterium, assembly GCA_964638265.1. Classification (GTDB taxonomy): domain Bacteria; phylum Pseudomonadota; class Zetaproteobacteria; order Mariprofundales; family Mariprofundaceae; genus Mariprofundus. The sequence continues at coordinate 5,367 of CAZXAI010000028.1, read as the reverse complement.
GGTTGAGTTTCTGCTGAATATACATCGAAGCACCCATGATGACCGGCAGCACAAAATACGGATCCTGAACGGACATATCATGAATCCACCCGATAAACGGCGCCTGACGCATTTCAATCGACATCAGTAATACTTTATACAAGGCAAAGAACACAGGAATCTGAATCACAATAGGCAAGCAACCGCCCATCGGATTGACTTTGTGCTTTTTATACAACCCCATCATTTCCTGACTCATGCGCTGACGATCATCGCCATATAATTCCTTAATGCGAGCCATTTCCGGCTGCAATTTTCGCATACCGGCCATGGATTCATAGGATTTCTGAGTCGGGTAGAAAAAGATCAGCTTGATACACACCACCAGGATAATGATGCAAAATCCGTAGTTACCAAGGTACTTGTACAACCAGCCGAGGAACGTGTGCATAGGCATGGAAATAGGTGTAAACCAGCCGAAATCTACGGAGCGTTCCAGTCCTGAACCAGCTGCTTCGAGTACCGGAATCGATTTCGGGCCAATATACAATTGCGTATTAAAAACAACATCGCTGCCTTCAACGCGCCCCTCATCAATCAGACCAGCCTGATAGGAATGGCCATCACTCTTAAAGTAATAAGGGTAGGTCTGATCCGGATTGGCAATCAGCGCAGCAATAAAATAACGACTCATAATCGCTGTCCAGCCCCCCTTAGAGGTCATCTGCTCAGCGCCCTTTTCGGCCAGATCATCATAATCAGGCTCAACCAGCTTGCCGTTGAGCAGAGCCGTAGGCCCCATATGCTCATAAAATGTATTCAGTTTTTTATCCGGATTGCGTTCCACCACCTGACGATACATCTTCAGCCCGGCACCATGGATGATTTTATCCGTAATTTCAATTTTATAGCTGCCCGGCATCAGCTTAAACTGACGCAGCCAGACTTGCCCCCCATCCAGTTTAGCCTGCAAACTCAGTGAGGATGCTTGCTGTTTCACCAGCGTAAACGGCCCACTCCGTTTAGCGCCAATGACACCGGAATTGGCATACACTGCGTGGCCGCTGTCATTCATGAACAGCACATCCACATTGGCAGATCCGGGTTCGATCGATTGCCGGTACTTCAGCAGGGAGCCCTTGGTAATCCAGCCTTTATCGTTCACCTTGAGCTGAATCAAATCGTTACCCAATTCAAACGTGGCGCCACTGTCAACAGGTTCATTGAATCCAGCAGTTGTTTTTTCAGGAGCAGCGGCAGAGGCCTGTTTATTGACCACCATGGCAGGGGGTTGTAAATCATTATTGACAGTTGGCGGCGTAACAGTGGGAGCAGACTGCTCACTGGCTGTGACGGATGCAGCTGGTGGTTGTTTAACCGGGGTCGGCTCCTGTGACGGAAAAAACTCCTGCCACCCCAGCAACACAACCATCGACAATGCAAAAGCCAGCAGCATATTGCGCTGTTCCATATCCTATCTCCCTGAAACTACTAATACATACCTAAGTATTTGATATATATATTATTAAAATAAAATATTCTCAATCAATCACGGAACCGGGTCGTAACCGCCCTTTGAAAACGGGTGGCAACGTAACAGACGTTTGGCGCCAAGCCAAATGCCATACATCACACCATGTTTATGAACAGCCTCAATCATATAAGAGGAACAACTTGGTAAGTGTGCGCAATGGCTCGGTATTACAGGTGAAATGAACAGTTGATAGCAGCGCACCAGTGACGCAAATAAACTTCTCATCAGACTGATGATGTGGTCATCTTTTGTTGAATCAAGCGAATTGCCTGCCTCAGGTCTTCCCTTGCATGCTGCATATGACTGGCGCTTGTAGCTGGAATAATCAGCATATCGATTCCTGTGGCATGACAATCACTAATTCTGAAATAATTTCGTAACTGGCGCTTTAACCGGTTTCTCTGCACAGCATTACCGTATTTTCTGGACACTGCCAAGCCTAAACGGCTATGTTCCAGTTGGTTCAGTCGATAGATAATACGCAGATTTCCCACTTTGATTCTCTTACCTGTTCGTATCGAAGCAAAATCAGCTTTGGTACGTAATCGATACGATTTAGGAAACCGCAAACGATATAATCAGGTAGAGAGGCGCTTGCGACCCTTGGCGCGGCGACGATTAATCAGTGCGCGGCCTGAACGGGTGGCCATACGGGCGCGGAAACCGTGACGGCGTGCACGGCGAATTCGGCTTGGCTTATACGTAAAGCTCATGGTGGTTCTCCTGTTCCCAAGGTAGCTAAAAAGGGTCGCGCATAATAAATATCATACATATCATGTCAAGCACAATATCCACCACTGGCGCAATACTGTAATCGAACTGGATGATCAGCATGATGCATGTACTATTCAGGCAATGGCAACTACAAATAACGAATCCATCTGGCAACAGATTTCAGATCTACTCAAAGAGCAGCTTCCAGCATCACGGTTCGATGCCTGGATCGGCGCATTATCGGCCCAGTGTCATGATCATGAACTGACGATCAAGGTGCCCAGTCGTTTTTTCCTGGATGGACTGAAATCCAGTTATGGGCAAATAATTGAAGATATGGCCAAACAGGTCTCAGGCGCCGATATCATGATTACTTACGATATTGATCCCTCATTGTCGGCTGTTGCTGCCGATGCGCCTCAACAATCTATGGCATCACCAGCAGCTACCCAGGTCGATGGCTATATTGATCCTCGCTTCACCTTTGATAATTTCGTGGTCGGATCCGGTAACGAATTTTGCCATGCAGCCTGTCGGGCAGTCGCCGACAAGCCGGGTGAAATCTATAACCCGCTGTATCTTTATGGCGGCGTTGGGCTCGGTAAAACACATCTGATCAACGCTGTCGCCAATGCCCTGATTCAACGCAATCATTATCGCATTGCCTATCGCACCGGCGAGCGCTTTACCAACGAATTGATTCAGGCTATTCGCAATGGCTCTACCGATCAGTTTAGAAACCAGTATCGTCAGGTCGATATATTGATTATCGATGATATCCAGTTTATCGCCGGCAAGGATCGTACCCAGGAAGAGTTTTTTCATACCTTTAATGCCCTGTACGAGGTGAAGAAACAGATTATCCTGACCTCGGATCGCAGCCCGCGCGAATTAACCAACTTAATGGAACGCTTACGATCCCGTTTTAACTGGGGCCTGGTGGCTGATATTCAGGCTCCGGATCTGGAAACGAGACTGGCCATCCTGTGCAGTAAGTCGGAACTGGCCGGTATTTCACTGGACGACAATGTCGCTCACCTGCTGGCATCCCGCATCACCAACAATGTGCGGGAACTCGAAGGAGCCCTGACCCGATTGACTGCCCATGCTACGCTGACCGGTCGCACGATTAATATTGATTTTGCCCGCCACGTACTGCGCGACTTACTACATGAAGAGGTGCGCGCCATTTCCATTGATGATATCAAAAAGAAAGTCGCCTCCTATTTCAACATCAATATCCGTGAAATGACTTCCAGCAAGCGCAGTAAAAATGTTGCTTACCCGCGTCAGGTGGCCATGTATGCCACCAAGGAACTGACTACCCAGTCCCTGCCTGAAATCGGCAGTCAGTTCGGTGGACGGGATCATACAACCGTATTGCATGCAGTTCGCAAGATAACCAAAATGCGTGAAGAATCAGATGATTTTGATGAGGAAATGGGTAGAATTATTGCCTTGTTGAAACAGTAATTCACGGGGATGATATCGTGTGCATAGTAGCCCTGATGATCTGTGGATAGTTTGAGTATAAAGTCATTGAACGATAAACTGGGCGCCGTAATGTTCAGTTATGCACATATTATATACAGGCAATGGTGACTACCTATCCACACCATTGCTAACAGTTAAACGAAGGGAATTGCAGGAAAAAAGTAGTTTATGCACACTATCCACAGCCCCTATGATGATGACTATATTTTTTAATTAAAGAGAAAAGAGGAAGTAAGTATGAACATAACATTGTCCAGAGCGTCCTTGTTACAGGCCATTCAACGCTGTCAGAGCATTGTTGAAAAACGTCATACCATTCCCATTCTGGCCAATGTGTTATTGCAGGCTGAAGATAATATGCTGATGGTGACCGCCACGGATCTGGAAGTCGGTTTGCGCAGCCAGGCAGAAGCATTGGTCGAACAATCCGGTTCGGTTACTGTTTCAGCTGTAAAATTATTTAATATTATTAAGGAGCTCGATGCCGATCAGGATGTGAGAATACAATCCGGTAATGGTTTTATTACCATTCAAAGTGGTCGCTCCCGTTTTCGTGTTGCTTCGTTGTCAGCCGATGAATATCCGGCCCTAACAGAAGAAGTCAGTGAAACATCCATTACTGTTTCCGGCGCCACGCTGGCCGATATGGTCGCCGCAACCAGCTTTGCCATGTCCATGGATGAAACACGCAAATATTTAACCGGCACCTTGTTTGAAGTGGATGAAGAACAGATGTTGCGCTTGGTGACCACCGACGGTCATCGCCTGGCCTTGTCGGAAGTTCGGTTACAACAAACGACGCCGGCCAGAAAATGTATCGTGCCCAGAAAAGCGGTAATCGAAATTCGTAAATTAAGTGAGGAGTGTGACGAACAGATTGAGATGTTTCTGGGTGAACGACAGATTCGTATCACCTCCGGATCCAATATTCTCACATCCAAACTGATTGATGCACGCTTCCCGGTGTATCAGGATGTTATTCCGGCCAGCCATGCAGCCAGAGTGATTATTGCCCGTAATGAATTCGACCAGGTATTGCGACGCTCCATGATTGTGGCGAATGAATTCACCCATGATATTCGGCTTGTGTTTACCCGGGATGGTATCGATATATCAGCCCATAATACTGAGCAGGAAGAGGCTGAGGAACATATTGATGCAGATTATGACGGTCAGGAAACTGCCATTGGTTTTAATGGTCGTTACTTGCGCGATACGCTCGGTGCGATTCGTTCGGCCGCAGTGCGCATTGAACTCAAAGATGAGCTGTCGCCAGTGCTGATCAGCGGTGAAGATGATGTGCAGTCCAGGCATGTGATTATGCCGATGCGGATTTAAGCATCCCGGTGATTCAATAATGGCGCAGGTGAATACGTCGGTCACGATGCCGGTTGCCGATTTTCAACTGGCTACGCCGCTAATGATTGAGCAGGTGAGTGTCAGGCATTTACGCTGCCATGAAACACTGACGTGGACGATTGCATCGGGCCTGAATCTGATTACCGGAGCCAATGGCAGCGGCAAAACCAGTTTACTGGAATCTGTCTATCTGATGGCGCACGGGCGCTCATTTCGCCAGGCCCGCAGTCCATTTCTGGTGCAGCACGGGCAAACCAGTTTTATGATACAGGGGCAATGGAAACGCT
>CAZXAI010000027.1:0-14138 GCA_964638265.1 uncultured Zetaproteobacteria bacterium | reverse complement strand
GTGGCCTCATCCAGCGGCAGGAAGCGCCCGTTCACCCATGCCGTTAAGGTCATGGCCTTACTCGCCGGTCACGTTTTTTAATGCATCTCCGGTGGAATGCCGAATCCACAGGCGCAGCCCGTCCCACTGGCGGCTGATCCAGGATGCCTGTTCGACCGCGCGCGCAGCGATCATGGGAAATGAGCGGATGACTGTTCCATTGCCATCCTTGCTGCCAATGACCGCATCTATGGTGCCCAGCTTCTGCCCCTTCCGGATTGGCGCTTTCAGCGGCGATTCATAACGCAAATGGAATGATAACGAGGATTCGCTGCCCTTGGGAATGGTGACCCAGATGGGTACAGCCGGCTTTAACCAGACATGATTCTCGGTGCCTTCAAATACTTCGACCTGACGACGGATATCGCGTTCGGTGGGGCGTACGGTGGTGAAATTACGGAAGCCGAAGGTAAGCAATGTCTTGGTTTGCTGGGCGCGGGCGCGATCCGATTTGGTGCCGAATACGGCGGCAATAAAGCGGGTAGTCTTCTGTTCCGCTGAGCCGACCAGACAATAGCCGGCGGCTTTGGTGTGGCCGGTTTTGATACCGTCGGCTTCCGGCAGACTCCATAATAAACGGTTGCGGTTGGGCTGGGTGCGATGATCGAAGGTGTAGCTCTTTTCGCCGAATAATTTGAACTGTTTCGGAAAATCACGCCACAGGGCGGCACCGACAATGGCCATATCCATGGCGGAACTGTAATGACCGTCAACCGGAAAGCCGGTGGCGTTGACAAAATGGCTGTGCAGCATGCCCAGTTCTCTGGCCTTGTCGTTCATGCGTGCGGCGAAGGCTTCTTCGCTGCCATCCATATGTTCGGCCAGCGCTATACAGGCGTCATTGCCGGAATAGGTGGCGATACCGTGCAGTAATTCTTTGACTTTCGGGTGCATGCGCGGTTCCAGAAACATGGTGCTGCCGCCGATTTTCCAGGCCTTGTTGCTGACCGTTACGGTTTCCTCGGGGTCCAGACGTCCTTTCTTGATGGCTTCAAAAGCCATGTACAGGGTAAGCATTTTGGTCAGGCTGGCCGGCGGCAATTGTTCATCCGCATTGTGCTCGGCGATAACCTGGCCGGAACGGGCATCAATCATGGCCCACGATTTGGCTTCAATCGGCGGCGATTTTGGCCATGCAGCAGCCTGTGCGGTAATGGATAACAATAATAAAATGCACAGGGGCATGAGCACAGGCAGCACCCTTGTATGCGTCTTGCCTGTGGTGAGTTTGTTTACCATTGCCAATCCTCCTGGGGTGGAATATTCCATGTCATTGTATCCGGCAGCGCCGGTAAATCGTTTGTATTGATGCTCAATTTTTCGGCGTGCAACATTAGTCGCCGATGAGCCTTTCCGCCATAGCGCATATCGCCGAGAATCGGGCAGCCGAGTGAGGCCAGGTGTACGCGCAACTGATGGGTTCTGCCGGTGTGCGGAATCAGGCGGATCAGGGCGCGGTTGCCCCGTCGTTCCATCACGCTGGCATCGGTTTCACAGGCTCGTCCATGTTCGGTAATATGGAAACGCCCCTGTTTGTCGCGCTGTTTATCTATCGCCAGGGTAATATGTTGTGCGTCCCAGTCCGGTGCGGGCGCGACAACAGCCAGATAGGACTTCGATGTGCAACGCTGCCAGTGTTTTTGCAGCAGTTGCAACTGGGCCGGATCGGCAGAAAACAGCATCAGGCCGGACGTGCCGAGATCGAGCCGGTGCACCGGCCTTAAATCAGCCGCCTGACGTGGTGTCAGCTGCAGGGCTCTGGCCAGTTCATCGGGCAGGGTGCCACGGCTGCGATGCAGCGCTTCCTGGGCATACTGGCCGCTGCGTTTGTGAATCAGGTAGAGCGGCGCTTGTTGCCAGATGAGTTGATCGGCGTGGAACGGGGTCAGCTTTTCACCGTCCAGCAGTACGACACGCAGGCTATCGCCGCTGTTGAGCGTACGTCCGGCCGTGCGACAGCGTTTTCGATTCAGATATACGCCGCCTTCATCAATGGCGCGGCGGCTGCGGCGTCGCGACAGCTGCAACAGGTCGGCCAGAGCCTGATCCAGGCGCATGCCATGCTGATGCTTGCCGCATACCGCGCGCAGATCCTGAAATGTGGCCGGGGCGGATGCAGTCATGTGTGTTGACGCAGGCTGTTTAATACATCCTGATGGCTGTGGCAGATTTGGATGCTGGCGAACGCCTGGTCGGCTGATAACACCAGTTGCTCGGACAGGGTGGACACAATCGGCGGCCACATATCGCCATACAGCAGCAGCGGACGCGGCTCCAGCACGCGAATAGCCAGCAAATCCCAGGTCATGGCCAGTTCCGCCAGGGTGCCGAGTCCGCCGGGCAGCACCAGCCATGCATCGGACTGTTCAATCATCACCCCCATGCGTTCAAAAAAATCACGGCAGCGGATCTCTTCACTTAAGGTGTTGTCCGGAGGGGTCGGAAAGCGTGCCAGCGTGATGCCGCGAATATGGCCGCTGCCGGCGTGCATGCCCTCGGAAAATGCCGCCATCATACCCTGATGGCCGCCGGTCATGCCATCCCAGCCGGCCAGCGCGATGGCTTTGGATAGGGCAAATACATCCTGATAAATGGCTGCTTCCGGGCCAATGCGCGATGAGCCGAAGGCGGCCAGGCGCGGGCGAGTGTCGGAACCTGTATTCATTTAATCACCACGACGGGTTTATCAAAGCCGTGGCTTTGCAGCGACAGAACCGTTTGTTCGATATGAGCCATATCGTTATAAGGGCCGATGCGCACCCGGTATAATGTCCTGTTGCCCAGCTGGACGGCAACGGTATGGATGGCGCTAAAGCCGGGTTTCAATTGTTGCTCCAGTCGAATGGCATTGTCCTGCGAGGCAAATGCGCCGAGTTGAATAAAAATCTTGCCCGATGCCGCCGTATTCAGCGCACCCGGGCTGGTGACATGCACGCTGTTGGCCGGATGCCTGGAACGCTCAGCAGCCATGAGTTTTTTACCCATGGCCAGCGTTTCCGCCTGCGATGGCGGCGGCAATTGCAGTGATTGCACCCGCACATGGGCAGTGCCGTTGCGGGCATACCCCAGTGCTTTGGCAGCGGCATAGGATAGATCAATCAGACGATCCTTCACAAACGGGCCGCGATCATTGACGCGCACAATCACCGAGCGCCCGTTTTCCAGATTGGTGACGCGCACCAGTGTGGGCAGGGGCAGTGTTTTATGGGCGGCAGAGAGGGCATGCATATCATAGATTTCGCCATTGGCGGTTGGCTTGCCGTCAAAGTCGCGCCCGTACCAGGAGGCGATGCCGGTTTTATCATAACCGTTTTCAAACGGCATGGGCGTGTACCAGCGACCGCCGACCTTATACGGATTGCCGGTTTTATGGATGCCGCCGGCGCCATTGGGCAGCCGGGCGCTGGCAGGCGCTTCCGGCCCCGGCGCTGTTTTACCCGCACAGCCGCTGATCAGTCCCAGCAACAGCAGTGGTAAAATAAGGGGGTTGGTCGGTATATTCATCAGGTATTTCAATCGACAGCGAATGTTTTTCTCTCCAGCATGGCAGCGATTTCGGTCACGGCCATGGCATAATTAAACGACGGATTATAGCGCATAATGACATGGAAATTGTGGTGTACCAGTGCCAGTTGTTTGCCGTGCTTCGTTTTCATGGCAATAATACTGACCTCATCATCATCCTGCCATGGCAGCGGCACGGCATTAAAAATTTTCGGCATGGATGTGCGCAACTCAGCCAGTTTCACCCAGTGCTCCAGCTTTCCTTGGGCTCTTTTTTGCCACTGGCGATTCAGTCTGGTGCCGACTGGCAGCCAGTAGGCCGAAGGGCGGTGATATTGCCAATGATGCTGTTTGAAATAATTGGCCACGCTGGCAATGATATCGGGTGGTGAATGAAATACATCGCGAATGCCGTCGCCATCTTCATCGACGGCATACTGGCGGAATGAGGTCGGGATAAACTGAATCGCCCCGAAAGCACCGGCATAAGAGCCTTTGAGTGTCATCAGATTCAGTTTGTCCTGTCGGCTGATTTCTATCATCGCACCCAGTTGCTGGCGGAAGAACGTCGCACGGCGCGGAAAGCCGGTGGACAGGGTATACAATGAATCCAGCACCGGGCGTGTGCCATGGCGCTGGCCGAAGCGCGTTTCAATGCCGAGTATGGCGGCAATAATCACGGCATCGACCTGATATTTTTCGGCAATGCGTTGAAAATCCGCATGGTTTTGTTTCAGATATTGGCGCCCTTTGTGCTGCATGGCCGGCTTGACGAATAAAGGCCGGTATTTCACATAGGGCTGGGCTTCCCACTGCCCGTTCATGCGCTTGATAATTTCCGGATGAAATTTGGCGTGTTTCAGTATGGCATGGATGTCATCCGCCGGAATGCCGGTCTCCGCAGCCAGTTGTTCCGTCAGATCCTGTCGGCTGACATATTGCCTGCCATCCGGCTGTTGACTGGCTGCACCGGCTTGCAGCGGCATCAGTAATGCCATGCCGCAGATGAGCAGCTTGTGACGTATAGATTGGGGTTGCGAAAATAGCGCGCTCGATTGCCGTTGAAATGATGCCCAAATATTCATGCCGCAATGTTAGCTATGAAAATGAGTCGCCGGTAGTGAAAATGAGCATACAGGCAAAGGGTTATCGTTTTCGTTTGAACCAGATCGAGGTGCCGGACAGGGCGAGCAGAATTAATATGATCGCAATGGCATCGAATATCCACACACCGAAGCGGCCAAAAATGCGGCCACTGTGCATATCCAGCAATACGCGCTCGACAGGTAATACCTCACCGCGAAAATGGTGTTGTAAAGCAGCCTTGAAGGCTGGCGATATCTGGCTGGGTAATGCCCAGCGTATGGTTGGTGCATCATTATCTATGCGTTTCCAACGTAAAAAATCCGCATCGGGCCGGTAGCGTTCATAGTCGGTTCGTACAATGATAGAGCCGGTGGCATCCAGGCCGATCTGCTGAATCCCCGATGGCACGCCATCATTGCCGCCCAGATAATCTACTTGTTCTCCATCCGGCGTCAGCAGCAGGATGCTGTCGTTGACTGCAATGACCAGCATATCGCCGCTGAAGCTTGCGCCAACCAGTTGACGGGCATTCGCCCGGATCTCCTCCTGATCCAGATAGAGGTCTTCGCCCATCAGTGTGATATAGTGTTTATCCGCCGCAAACGAGAGCAGGTGTTCAGGCGCCCGGATGCCGTACCAGTCCAGTATCCAGCCGGCACGCACATGTTGTTTGCCAAACCCGAAATCGCTGGTGTGGTTTAATAACAGGCCGGTTGTGGCGATCAGCAACACGAACACAGCCGCGCTGAGACCCATATAGCGGTGCCAGAGATATAAAGAACGTAGATTAAAATACCGTTTCTTATGACGATGATGAGGCATCCGTTAATCTGCCCTGCCCAGTTCAGCATCCAGGTATAGCGCCAGCGCGGCCAGTTTTTTCATGGCGCGAGTTGACAGGGTAGCGCCGGAAATACCATCAATATGACGATCCAGGTTCTCGTTGTTTCCCAGTCGAATCCCTTTGAATTGATCCGTAAAAAATGGATAGCGCACTTCCCATCCACGACTTTCACGGTACACAAGCACCTTGATACGTTCGAGCCGGCCATGGTTGACGATCAGTCCGGCCGTAATGGGTTGCTCCTTGCCGGTTTCTGCCAGTATCCAGGCGCTGCGCTGTTGTTTGCGCCAGTAACGTACACGCAGTGAGGGATACCGGTGTCCCAAAATCTGTTTTACGGCAGCTTTGCGTTTGCCGCTGATCCATATCATGCCCTGTTCCGGCACATGGCCTGCGAAACTGTCGGATAGAAAGTCCTCGGGTGTCTGGTATGCACTGGCAGCCAGCGAGATATTGCATGCAAACACGGTCAGCAACAGAAGAAAAATGTTTCGCAATATCATGGGTGGCTCCTGAAGGCCGGTTTGGTTTCATGCTCCGGGTTCTGGTAAAGGAATGCAGGGCGCATCAACGGCGGCTAATGGTGATGAAGGCTAAAACTGGTAGCCCATGCCCAGGTTGAAACCATCAAATCTGGCCATGCCGACAGGCCCGGTCTGTCTCTGATAGTCCGCCTTGAATACCACGTCCGGATGCAGCCAGTAATTCAGACCCAGATCCAGCTGGCTGAAGCGGGAGTCAATGGCATCGCCGGCCTGATTATCCCAACGGTTGTAACGGGCGAACAGGCCCAGTTCCGACGTGATTTTGTATGACGGTTCAATATACCAGCCGGTTTGTCTGTCTGCACCTATGGCTGCCGGGCCGGGGCCGTCCAGTCTCCATGCGCCGTACAGGGCGCGTAGTCCGAATGGCCCGCTGTGCCAGACCATATGGGCTTCGGCCAGGATGGCAGCGCCTGCAGTTGGATCCATGCTCTGGGTAATGTCACTCTGATACTGAATGCTGGCAGCCAGCTCCAGTCCGGCCATGCCCGTCCACTTGACCCTGCCGGTATAGGCCAGGTTATTAGCTGGCGCCGCGCGTGCATGCTTGCGCCCCTTGCGCACGGTAAAATTGCTCAGGCCATTGGTGCCCAGACCCGAATGAACGATCAGGTCATAACTGATACCTGTTTCAGTATGACCATTGATGCCGATGCCGCCCTCGCGCCAGGTGGTCGGAATAATATTGGTTTCAACCGGATTGCGTTCAACACCGTAAAACGTGGTGGGTTCGTGTGTCTCGTTGAGAATACCGACCGGAACCAGCAGCAGACCGGCTCTGGCGGACAGGCTGTTGGTGAGCTCGTATTCCAGCAAGGCCTGTTCCATAGATACTTCGCCGCCGATCAGCCCTGCGCCTGCCTGAGCACGCTCCACTTCCAGTTCCGACCAGAAGCGCAGGCGATCATTGAATTGATGACCGACAAACAGGACGGCGCGGTGCAATTCAATTGTTTTTATATCGGGCGCCCCGGCCAGTTGATTATTCAGATGTGTATAATGCAATTCGCCGTAGCCGCCGATGGTAGTGCTGCCGGATTTGCCGTGACCGAAGGAATCCGACTGACCATCCGGCGCGGCCTGTGCATGTTGCGCAGTACCCGCATCGGCCTGTATTTCATCCAGCGCCTCACCGGTTGCTTCCACCTGCTCGCTGGTGCTTTGCTGCTGGTGTTTAAGCGCTTCTATTTCATGTTGCTGTTGCTGAATCATGCGCCACATATCTGCCTGGCTGGGCATCTTGGCTGCTATGGCCAGGTTGGCGCCTGCCAATAATGTGACGATCAGTCCGGCGTTTAATAAATGAGTGCGTTTCAAAAAAATCTCCTGTTCAGGGCTTTACTCGCATTATCTGCACTACAGCGGGCGACGAAACGATAATGATAATGATTATCAGTGTCAATAGGTGCTTGTTATGTAAAGGAGATCGTATCTGTTTGGTTGCGGCGATGCCGCTTGGGTTTTACCGGTAAGAGATTAAGGGGAGGGGGCGTTCAACCGGCCCGGCAGACGCCTATTGCTGTTTATGGAAGTCCATGGTGCGTATCGGTTCAGCGGGGAAAATCAGTTGCAGCGATTGCCTGTCCTTGTTTAACTCGACATGCACCGGCCCGTTCCAGCGGTCGCCGACGCCAAAGCCGATCTGGTCATCCTTGATGACCTCCATCTGTGATAGCAGGCGGATTGGCGGATGCTCATCCGGCATGTTTAATTTGATGGTTTCATCAGCATAGAAATGAATCGTGGCTGTGCCATGATCCTGCTGCCAGATGCCTCTGAGCTGAGTGATTTTATCGGCAGGAACCGGATTGTCCGTTGCCATGCAGGCAGCCAGCGAGCATAGCAGGGTGAAAGCCAGTATGCGGATATATTTGTTTGCGATGATCATGACTGGCGTTTCTTGAGTCTGAGCTCATGGCCGGAGATCGTCATGTGTTTTTTATCTGCGTCTTTAAATATAGTCAGGGTTTCAGTAATGCTGCCATGCTCGAAGTGTAACAGAAAACCATAGGTGTAAAGCACACCGCCAAAACGCGGGTCATAGTGTTTAAAGGTGGACTTGACCTGCTCTAATGCGCCCAGCGGCTTGGTCAGTGCCGTTATCTGTTGTTGCCATGCCTTCAGCTGATGAATGCGCAGAAACTGATCGTTATACAGCGGCATCACATCCTGCCAGTTGCCGGTCTGGAATCCTTTGTGAACGGTGCTGATAATCCGGTTCGCTTCTTCACCCTGATCCGCTTCAAAAAAGCAGCCTGCCAACATGGTCAGCAACAGGGGTAATAGCAATAGCCTGACAAAAAAATATTTCATATCACCTCCGACGGCTGGCGATGATAGGAGGAGACCAGCACTTGGCAAGCGACGCTGTTGTGTTACTGCTTTTCATAAGATATAAACCATAGTATTGTTTGGACATTAAATGATGATAGCCAAGGAGGAGATTTCATGGCGAAAAAGAAGCCCGGTCAGAATCAGAACAATGGATTGAGGATGGTGCTATTCTACCTTACATGTGGTGTGTTGCTGGTGACAGCCAGTTACGGGGGGCTCTATTTTGCATTCGGGCACCTCACATCCGGTATTGAGCATAATGATAAAGCAGAACTGGAAGCTGGCATTAACTTTCATCAGCTAGAGGGGGCGATCCGGACGCAGTTGCCTGAGAACCTGGCGCCGGTCAAGGTGGATCGGCATAGTAAATATGCCAATTCAACATTTATCGCCAATGATGCGCCCAAAATTGATGTGAATGCAGATACCTTTGTCGATTTGGTCAAGCGCAGCGGTATTTGTGCGCCGGCAGGGGCCAAAACAGGATATGATGACAATGCCTGCACGATGACTCTTGAGTCCATGGCGTATTCGCATTTAAACTATAAACTGGTGAATAATGCCGACAAGAATATCTGGGTGAAATTTATTATTGCCAAGGACGAGAGTATTATCGTCTGGCGTTTGACCAGTGCCACCTTGTCCAAGGCGATGATGGCCAATATACTGAAATAGATGCTGGAATATTAAGTTATTGTAATAGTACTATAATGAAGCCGGCAGGGAAACCTCGCCGGCTTTTTTATGCGCCATCCCCGGTGGACGCTTCTGCTTGCAAAGTAGGCATGAGGCGGAATAATGTCGCTCCATGTCTACTAACTCCCAACCACTCAAGCCCGGCGAGAAAATATTATTTACAGTGGCAGGCGTATTTGTCGTCTTCGCTGTTATCGCCTTCATCATTATGCAGTTTGTGATTGCCAAGTCCGATAAGCCGCTGTTTGAAGTCAAAACGCATGACAACTTTTCGGCAGAAGGAAAGAAAGGTTCAGAGCTGTTTCGCGTGAATGGTTGCACAACCTGCCATCGCGCTCTGCTGGAGGGTACCAATATGGGCCGAACCGCGAATCTTGATGGCATCGGTTCGCGTCGTACGGCGGCATGGTTGTATGCCTTCCTGAAGGATCCGGTGACCAATTACGGCAGTGAAACGATGGATCACCGCCCCGGCCAGCGCTCGGCCGCCTATGTCGCCAAACTGCCGAAAGAGAAGCTGCATGCTATTGCGGTGTTTCTGTCAGAATTGCAATCCGAGCAGGGATCTTCCTCATCACCCGTGCCGCCCAAAGGGGATTCGCCCTTTATCGACAGCATGGTCAAGACCTGGGCGCCGAAAGAGTGGCAGGAAAAATACCCTGATATTAGAGATGAATCCAAATCCAAATCGGCGCAGCCGCATGCAGGAGCCAGCCAGTGACACTTCAGCCGTGGGAAGAGGAAGAGTATGTCAAATATACCCTGTGGTTCATATTCGCCTGTATTGTCTACAGCATTATCGGTTTTTCATGGGGGGCGCTGATGGGCGGTATCCAGGATTTCCGCCACTTTGTGGATCATCGCATGTTCGGCAAGTTGATCGTGCGTGCGCATACCCATATCAATCTGCTGGGCTGGGTGGAAATGGCGATTTTTGCAGCCGTGTATTATGTCGTGCCGCGTCTGGTCAGGCGCCCGATTTACAGCCTGAAACTGGTCAAGGTGCATTTCTGGACGCATAACCTGGGCCTGATTGGCATGGTGGTGTTTTTTACGGTGGCCGGCGTGGTTGGCGGCGTGGCCAGTCAGACCCTGCTGCCCTCGGACGTAGAAAAACTGGTGCGCCCGTGGCTGGCTGTGATGGGGATATTTGGTTCGATTGTGCTGCTGGCCAACTGTATATGGGCTTATAATATCTTTCGTACATGCGCCGGCTGGAGGAAAAACAGGTGAAGCGCCTGGCTCTGATGATCCTGCTGGCCTGCGGCCTTGCTGCTTGCGATATGGATTTCGGCAGTGTGGGCGGCGGCGGCATGTTTCTGGCCGGCAAGCCCGCTCCGGTGTTGAAGACCAAGACTCTGGCCGATGTCGGCGGTGATATGTCCAAAATCACCAGCTATCGCTACCCGGATCCGCGTATGTACAAGTTGTCCTTCGATGCTGCGCTCAAACAGCATAAGCCGATTGTACTGGAGTTCGCCACCCCCGGCCACTGCACCCAGTGCGATCAGCAGTTGCAGATGTTGAAGGATATGCTGAACAAATATGAGCATAAAGTGCTCTTTCTGCATATGGATCAGTATTATAATCCGGAAGC
The DNA here is from genome assembly GCA_964638265.1 of uncultured Zetaproteobacteria bacterium. Classification (GTDB taxonomy): domain Bacteria; phylum Pseudomonadota; class Zetaproteobacteria; order Mariprofundales; family Mariprofundaceae; genus Mariprofundus. The sequence goes on along the minus strand of CAZXAI010000027.1, from coordinate 3,493 downwards.
TTATGATGCCTTTCAGGTGCGCGGCGAGCCGTGGACATTTGTCATTAATGCCAAAGGTATCGTGAAAGAGGTGTATCCGGGGCGGATGCTCTATCAGGAAATTGATCCGGTGCTGGCTGAGCTGACATCCACTACAAAGGGGGCGCCCACTGCGGGGGCATCCGCTGCGGGCAAGGGTAAATAATGGCCAGAAACTGGCAGGAAGTGCAGTGCGATTTGCACCCCGACAATGCCGGGGTGCTCTGGGATCTGGTGCTGTATGTGCCAACCGTCGGTATTTTGCTGCTTTGGGGCGTGAAGCTCTGGTATGGCAACGGTGATCAGGTCATGGTCGGCTATGGTTTGATGTTTCTCGGTTTTTTCTTTCTGATGGTTGGCGGCGGGCGCGTGATGCGCCGGCTGTTGATTCATCCCAAGGCGCCGGTATCGCTGGATATCAATCGCGAGCGTATTCGTCTGGTGCTGAAAAACGGCACGGTGACGGCGCTGGTCAAGGATATCCGTTTTTTTCCTGATCATGCCGGTAAATCATTTGGACTGACCGGTATGGATAATCAGGGCGCCAAATGCCAATATGTGTTTCATCACAAGCAGTTTGATGAGGAATGCTATAAAGCGATTGAAAAAGCGCTCGAACGGTATAAATAGTACGCGGTCATTTTCTGGAGCCGCATAGCGCAGCTGCTTTGCTGCAGCCGGACTGCTGCGACCGGACTCAACGGTTGCGGCGAATGGCATCCCATATAAAATAACCGGTCACTGCAGCGCCGATAAGCACGACCGCAATAATTAATACCAGCTCTGTTTGTTCATCAACCAGGCCGCCGACAAAAATATGTACGCAATAGCCGAAAATAAACAGCGAAGCAATACTGCTGACACCATAAACCAGTAATTCTTTCATGCCCGTATCATGGTTGCCTGCAGCATGCATGGCAAGCCGCCGGCGCTAGCGTATGAATCTGCCTGCTGTGGGATTTAATCGCGCGCCATTCTATCATATATCATCTTTACATCTTTAATGGCGACCATTAAGGTTTGCAATTAAATTAAGTTTCCTTAATATTGCAGGAAGCACAGAGGAGGAGTTATTCATGAATAAGCACAGTAAACTTGTTTCATTTTTGGCGCTGGCGTTTGTCTGGTTGATTGCAGCCATGCCGGCGAATGCGGCCAAACGTGAATTTAATATGACGATTGATGAAATAGAAATTCAGGTTGCGCCTGACCTGAAGTATAAGGTGTTCGGTTTTGACGGGCAGGTGCCGGGGCCATTATTGCATGTGCATCAGGGCGACGATGTGACTGTCCATGTGACCAATAATACATCGCTGGCTCATACCATTCACTGGCATGGCTTCTATCAGCATAATAACTGGCATAATGACGGTGTGCCGGGCATTACTCAGGCCAAGGGTATTCAGCCGGGAACAACCTACACCTATCACTGGATAGCAGAAAAACCGGGCACCATGTGGTATCACTGTCATGTCAATGCCAATGAGCATACCGGCATTCGCGGTATGTGGGGGCCGATTATCGTCGATCCGGACAAGCCGACAGCCCTGGAGAAAAAGGTTACCAAAGATGTGATTATGATGCTCAGTAGTTGGGAGTCTGCAGCTGCCGACAAGTATGGTACGGGCGGCGGGCCAACCGATCAGCGCAATTACTTCTCGATCAATGCCAAGGCATTTCCGCTCGATATGCCCTTGCGTGTGAAACATGGCGATTTTGTTCGCGTCCGTTTTATCGGGGCTGGTAACACCATGCATGCGATGCATTCTCACGGTCATGATATGCTGGTCGCCTTCCGGGACGGCCTGCCAATCAAGAACCCGTATTATGTCGATACGCAGTTGATTATTCCGGGTTCGCATAATGATGTGTTTATCAATATGGATAATTCCGGTCGGTTTATTTTCCATGACCATATCGATTATCAATCCACCAATAATGGCAAGTTCCCCGGCGGCGCGGTGACCGTGATTGAATATGCGGATTCACCGAAAGATGCCTGGTATCCGTGGACTGGTGTGAAATATGAGCCGGATTACTTCTATGCTGAATCTATCAAGAAGGGTTATGGCATCTTCGATCAGCCTTTCTTCAAGGGTAAGAAACTCACCAAAAAACGTGGCCATCGCCACAACTAACACAACAGGAGATACACAATGAAACCTGCTCTATTGTTGTCCTTTATCCTTGCCATGATTGCCCCGGCGCTGGCTAGCGCCGGGGTGGATGGGGATCAGATTCTGGAAACGCGTTGCGCATATTGTCACAATCTGAAAGGGCCTGCCCCGCAGACGATCCGGCAGCTATGGAAGCGCGATGCACCGGATTTGTTTTATGCCGGCGATAAATATCGTCGTGAATGGCTGGTTGCATGGATGCAGAAACCGGTGCGGGTACGTCCGGCCGGGGTGAATTATTTGCGCGCCATCAACTCCACGCCGACCCATCTGGAAAAAACCAAGAAGGGTCGAAAGTATGATGTGCTGTGGGGTAAATATCTCAAGCCGCTGCAGCATGAAGAGCTCAGCAAGCCGGAGGCGGAAGCTGTTGCGGATGTGTTGATGGGGCTGAAACCGCATTATGATTTGACGGCATCGGAGCGTTTTGTTGCAGACGAAACAGTAACGCTGGATCAGGGGGAATTGCTGATTGATAAAGTGTATGGTTGCGAGTCCTGTCATCAGATTGAACCGGGCTATGGTGGCTATACCGGTTCGGAGTTGTATACGGCAGGGCGCAGGTTGCAGCCGGAATTTATGCTCAGTTATATCGCGCGACCGAAAAACTGGGATCCCAAAATCTGGATGCCGAATATGCATGTGAAGCCTGCTGACCTGCAAAAAATCGTCAATTATCTGATTCTGTTGTCCAAGGAGGATTTCAATGCCAGTAATTAAATGGATGTTTGCTGTTGCCTTGTTGATGTTTGTCGTATCACCGGCGACGCAGGCGGAAGAGGCGTACCTGAACTATAAAACCTACTGCATGCAGTGTCATGGCATGCACGGCAAGGGTGACGGCGTCAATGTGCCTGCCATGAATATTCTGCCGCGCGATCACAGTGACCATGATTATATGATGAAGCGCACCAACACCGAGATTTACAAGGTGATTAAATTCGGCGGCCCGGCGATCAATAAATCGGTTAAAATGCCGCCATGGGGTGATACATTCACCGAGCAGGAGCTGCGTGAGCTGGTCGGGCATATTCGTACCCTGTGCTGTGAGAAGGAATTGGTTCGCGGCGTAAACTTTAAGTAAATATAGCAGCCGGCGGTAGCTGCGCCGGTTCAGGGCTGCTTGCATTGAATGGCAAGCAGCCCTTTGTTTTGGTGTTGAAGAAGGGGTAATGCTGGCAGTTTTATTCTAATGTGAATGAATACTCTTGACATGCCAATTGGCGAGGCTAGCGTGCCTTTTATTAAAGGGAATTCATGTTGAATTCATATTGTCTAGAGGAGGGCTGAATGAAAAG
>CAZXAI010000026.1:8919-14216 GCA_964638265.1 uncultured Zetaproteobacteria bacterium | reverse complement strand
CAAGGTCGATGAAGACTGGTTTGATCATCCCGGCAAGCTGCTGGATCTGGGTTTGAGCGCGGATCAATAACACCTTCAATACAGAACGCTTTTTGTTGACCAGTCACGCTTTGAGATTTCCCTGTTTTTGCATGATGATTATAAACAGAGACAATCATGCTATGTGTACGGGGGTGCGATGATGACTTATGTTGTGCTGGAACCGGTTCAATCGTAGCGTGAACAGAGCACCAATAAACAGATTCATTGATGGCTGAGATCCGGGATAAGGCGCTGTTGCTTAGAAGGATTCCGTTCAGCGATACCTCGTTAATCTGCCATTTTCTGACGGCTGAGCACGGACGCGTTGCGGTCATGGCCAGAGGGGCGCGGCGGCCCAAAAGCGCGTTTCGCGCCAGTCTGGAGCCGTTATATGATTTGCAAATCAGCTGGCGGCCCGGTCGTGCTGGCATGGGGACACTCACCGATATCCAGCGTGGACAAGCGTTGCTGCAACCGTCGTTGTCTTTACACGGACTGGAATTGCTGGCGCTTGTATCACGGTTATTTCAGGAAGGGGATCCGCACGGATTTGATGAAACCCGAGCGGCGCTGTCATTGTTGGCTGAACGTGGTCAGCAGCAGGGTTTGATGGCGGCGGTGTGGTCTCTGTTGGATGTGGCGGGCTGGCTGGGTGATCTGGCGCACTGCTGGCATTGTGGCAAAGCCGTTGAGCAGATCATGCACTGGCAGCATGCGCAGCTGGCTTGTGATGACTGCGGCCACGGCAGGCCGGTATCGGTCGGGCTGCGCAAGTCAATTGCCGGCGTATTGGCCGGCGGCAATGTGCGACTCTGTGCAGACGATGCCGATAACTGGCGTGAAATGATTCAATCGGTATTGAAAGAACATGGCATCAAACCGACTGACAGTTTTCACTAGGCCGGTTAGATGGAACCAAACAGAAAAACCTTTTGACGTATAGCTTTTATGCGGTAAAAATCCTTGTGCATTTTGATCAGTTTTTCCTGCCTGCCCATGCACGCAACTTCACGCCATCATGATAAGCGGATATCATTGACTCATGCGATTGTTTTTCTATTCATTCCTGCTGCTGGTATTGCATGCATTGCCGTCTGTCAGCCATGCCGGGGGCGAGGCACAGCCTGCTGTAACGGCCAGCGATTTGGTGCAGAAAGTGCAGGATCGTTTGCGTTCCGACACTAGTATTGCCCGATATGCCATGCGCATCGAAACGGCCAACTGGCAACGTGAAGTGCGTCTCGATGCCTGGGATGACCGCAGCAAGAAACGGTTTTTTATTCGCATCCTGGCGCCGCGCAAGGATAAAAACACCACCTGGCTCAAGGACGGCGGCAATTTGTGGATGTATCTGCCCAAGCTGGAACGCGATATCCGCATTCCGCCGTCGATGATGTTATCCAACTGGATGGGTTCGGATTTTACCAATGATGATCTGGTCAAGATGGAGTCGGTGGTCAAAGATTATAGCCATCGGCTGCTGGCCGATCAGGACGGGGTTTATACGGTGGAATCGATACCGAAACCGGATGCGCCGGTGGTATGGGGCAAGATTGTGCGCCGCATTACCCATGATGCCATGCCATTGTCCGAAGATTATTATGATGAACATGGCAAACATATCCGCCATCTGGCCTTTGATCGCGTCCGCCATATGGGCGGGCGCGATATTCCATCGCGCTGGATCATGCAGGCTATGGCTACGCCCGACAAACGCACCGTGATGATTCTGGAAGACATTCGTTTCGATACGCCGATTAAAGACAGCGTATTCAGCCGCGCCAATATGAGATCAAACGCGCGTCGTCAGGGGCGCTGATGCTGTCGCTGGCATGGCGCAATATGATACGCAATGCGCGCCGCAGCCTGATTACCGTATCTGCAGTTGCACTCGGCCTGGCTGCGTTGATTTTTCTGTGGGGATTTAATGACGGCGTGCATAACACCATGATGCGCAATCTGCAGCAGGTGATTGTCGGCAGTATTCAAATTCATGCTGATGGCTTTTTTCATCATCCCAGGCTGACAAAAACTGTGCCGGATTCGGTCAGGGTCATTGAACAAGTCAACACGATCCTGAAGCAGAACGGGGAGGAACATTTCACCAGCCGCTTGCGCACGTTTGCATTGGCTGCCGGTGCATCGTCTTCCGAAGGGGTGGTGCTGCTCGGCATCAATCCGGATATGGAGAATCGTACCACCCGTATCCATGCCAAAGTCGATCAGGGCCGCTTTATTCGGGACAATGATGAGGCAGCCTGCGTACTGGGCAAGACGACGGCGCGTATTCTCGGCTTGAAGCTCGGTGATGATGTGGTGTTTCTGACCGAAGATCGTTATGGCTCGCTGGCGGCGGACAAACTCAAACTGGTCGGCATTATTTCCAGTGGCGAGATGGGCATAGATCGGGGTCTGGCGATGATTCCGCTCGGTTTTATGCAACAGATGACGGACATGCAGGGCATGCTCTCTGAAATCGTTATTCAGCTGCCGAGAGAGCGTCTGGAGCCGGTCACCGCGCAACTGAAAACGGCGCTGGGCGAATCGTATGAAATCCTGCGCTGGTACGATATGTATCCGATGATGAAGCAGTGGGTGGAGCTGGAGAATGCATTTTATTATATCTTCCTGTCCATCGTGCTGGTGATTATTGCGGCGGGTATTATGAATACGGTGCTGATGAGCATGCTGGAACGCATCCATGAATTCGGCGTGATGATGGCGCTCGGTTGCGGGCGCTTAAGGCTGGCCGGCATGGTGGTGATTGAATCCTTGTTGCTGGGTACCGCCGGGGTCATGCTTGGTCTGATGGTGGGGATGACGCTGGTTTATTACTTTCACGGCGCCGGCATTGATCTATCCGGCCAAATGGACTCCATCGCGCGTTTCTATCTCAATCCGGTGATTCATACCGAGATTGATACCAATCACCTGCTGGATACGGTCATGGCCGTACTGGCAGCCGCCATCGTCGCTTCGATCTGGCCGGCCATCCGCGCCGCCCGGCTCGAACCGGTCGAGGCGATTCATCATATTTGATTCAAGCTCAGAACAGCTGACGGCAGGGGGGGGTAAGCATGTGGCAACAGAAAACGATCAGTATCCAGGCCAAACCCAGAGGCTTTCATCTGGTGACGCGTGAAGTGGTGGGGCAGCTGCCGGAACTGGCCGGTTTCCGGGTGGGGCTGGCGCATTTCTTTATTCAGCATACCAGCGCCAGTTTAACCATCAACGAAAATGCCGATCCGGATGTGCGGCGCGATATGGAGTCTCATTTCAACCATGTTGTACCGGAGCATCAGCCTTATTACACGCATGTACTGGAAGGTTCGGACGACATGCCGGCCCACATCAAATCCAGCACGCTGGGGTGCAGCCTTAGCATACCGATTCGCGATGGACGCCTGGCGCTGGGCACATGGCAGGGGCTGTATCTGGGAGAACACCGTAATCATGGCGGCTGCCGGAATATTGTCGTGACCATGCAGGGTGAATAAGCATTGGCCATGAACATCGCCGTCTATATTTCCGGCCACGGGTTTGGTCATCTGGCGCAATTGGCGCCGGTATTGAACCATCTCCATGCAATCAGGCCGGATTGCCGTTTCCTGATTCGGTGCGCCTTGCCGCAGCCAGAATTGCAATCGCGTCTGGATTTTGATTTCCAGCTCGAACAGAGCCCTGTCGATGTGGGCGTGGTGCAGCAGAGCGCTATCGAAGAAGATCGTGCCGCCTCGATTCGACAGCTGCGCGCATGGGTCGAACAGATGGATCAACACATCGAGCGCGAAATCGGATGCTTGCGGCGTTTTGAACCCTCACTGGTTCTGTCGGATATTTCGCCGCTGGCGTTTCCTGCTGCCAAAGCATTGGGCGTGCCGGCTATCGGCCTGGCGACGCTGGACTGGCATACGATTTATGCGCACTGGCTGGATGCGGATGATATGGTCATCCAGCAACTGGCGCAGGCTTATGGCACATGCGATTTATTGCTGACGCCGCCGATGGCGATGGCGATGCCGGTGTTTCCCGAACAACGGCAGATTGCCCTGATTGCAGCGCGCCCGGTTCATACGCCGAACCCCGTAGCTGGCGATGGGCGCAAGAAAGCGCTGGTGCTGTTTGGCGGTTGCGGTAACCCGGCCTTTGCTATGCAGGCTCTGGCAGCGATGGATGACTGGTTGTTCCTGATGCCCGATGCGCCGGCCACGGCGCCGGCGAATGTGAAAGCGATCCATTTCGGCTCCGGTGTGAGGGCTGTGGATTTGATGGGCTTTGTCGATGTCGTGGTGTGCAAGCCCGGATACGGCGTATTATCCGAATGCTGGCGTACGGACACCGCGATTGCATGGGTGGAACGCCCGGATTTTCCGGAATTCCCGATGTTGAAGCGATGGCTGGATGATGCAATGCCGTCAGCCGGCATGACGCGTACGGATTTTCAGCAGGGCCACTGGTTGCCGGCTTTGCAGGGGGCTGGGCGGAAGCAGACACGTTTTCCTGCCATGCCGGCGGATGGCGCTGAACAAGCGGTGGACATTATTTTGGCGCATATGCCCTGAATATGGGGGAAATACGACACAGGGGCGTAATGTTTGCGATTACTTTTTCGCGTGGACGGGATTAAACTGTGGCTATGAAGCCGATCATGACCTGTCTGTTTACGATGTGCGCATGCCTCGCGCTGGCTGTTCCGCTGTATGCCTGCGAAGGGGCTGGCACCAGGGTCGGGCACGCTGTGGCCACTGCGACCGGGACGGACGCGAAAGCAGCCACAAGCCAGCGCAAGACAGTGAGCCGGCAGGCAAAACCACAGATGACAGGGCAAGCAGGCAAGCAAACGACAGCACCAACAAAGGCCAGTCAAACAGACAGGGTAAAGCAACAACGCACAAGGCCAGAGCACGTTTCCAGCGTGGACTTCAACGTATTGAAAGAGCGCCTGAAAAATACCGATGCCATCGGTTTTTTTACCAAGCTGGCCATACGCAGTGATATTGTCGATCTGATGGACAAAATAAAGACATATCGGAAACAGGCGGTGTTGAAAGCAAAGATGAAAGAAATCAGACGCAGCTTCGATGGCCTGTTACTGAAAATTATCGCCTTGCTGAAGGATGACCCGCAGTTGTCCCGTGACTTGTATGTGGGCCGAGAAACGATTTGGGAGAGTTTACTGGAGGTGAACGCATGAAACGAATTGTAATGGCGGTATTGTTGACGCTGTTGATGGCGCCGGCTGCATATGCCGTGACAGAAGCCGAAGATATTGCCAC
>CAZXAI010000026.1:0-8819 GCA_964638265.1 uncultured Zetaproteobacteria bacterium | reverse complement strand
CGCTGTTGATGGCGCCGGCTGCATATGCCGTGACAGAAGCCGAAGATATTGCCACGACCATTAAACTGCGCGGGTTCGATTGCGGTGGCAGGGCCGTGAGCAATATCAGTCAAACACAGGATGCTCGGGGTAACCGGACGATTCAGGCGACCTGCCCGAATGGCATTCGATATCAGATCACGGTGTCATCCGAAGGGCGCATGCACATTCGACCGTTGCATTAGTATTGTCCGACCCTCGCGGACGTTGCCGCCTCGCATGATAGTATTGCAGTCATGATGCGGTGTTAGGCAATACAGCTGCTTTTTTCGGTAACAGAAAAGCCAGCGGGATAGCCAGTATTGCAACCCCGGCGCAGATATAAAAAGCCATGCTATATCCCATGCTATCGGCGATCAGGCCGCAAGCCATGATGCCGATGGTGCTGCCCAGCCCAAACCCGGCAGCGGAATATAATCCCTGTGCAGCGCTGTGGCGTCCGGCTGGCGCCAGACGCTTGATCCAGGCAATCGCCGTCACATGAAACGCGGCAAAACTGGCGGCATGCAATAATTGCAGGCCGACCAGCAGCACTGCATTCGTGGTCAGGCCAATACCCAGCCAGCGCAGTGTAGCCAGCAGCAGGCACAGGCTGAATATCAGGCTGGGGGAGGCCTGTTGCAGCGCGCGCGACCATTGCCACATCAATGCGATTTCAGCAATAACGCCAATGCCCCAGAATAAGCCGATCTGCCAGCCGGAGTACCCGGCTGCGGCCAGGTACAGGCTATAAAACCCGTAATAAGCCCCGTGTGAGACCTGCATGATAAAGGCGATGGCCAGCAACAGATAAAACGGTGCTGAAAATGATTGCCGCCCTGAATCCGAATGCGGGGGCGGCTCCAGCCTGGGGAAGCCGTGGGCTGCAAACGCCAGCACCAGCATCAGTATAGCCAGCACGATGGGGAATGCAGCCATATTCGAACCGACCAGCCAGACGCCGCCGGCCAGTGATGTGATGACAAAACCAACCGAACCCCAGGCGCGCAGGCGTCCATAGTCAGCGTTGTTGCTTTCGGATACCGATACCGATAAACCATCGGTGATTGGTAACACGCTGGCCCAGAAGATGCCGAATAATAATATTGCGGCAGCCAGCAGATACATATTCATCACCAGACCAATAAGGATGACGGTGACGGCTGCCATGCAGGATGCGCCAACAATAAACCGGTGCAATTGAATCTCCGGCCGGCGATCCAGCCGGTGCCCGATCCACGGCGGCGCAAATACCTTGGCCAGTGCCAGCAGGCCGGTCATCAGGCCGACCATCGCGGCATCGAGTCCGCGTCCGTCCAGATAAATCGGGAAAAAAGGCAGAATCAAACCCATGGCGGCAAAGTAGGCGGCATAAAACAGGCGAATTCGATTCAGGGACTGACGTGTAACCATGCCGGGCAGCCTAGCTCAAGCGCTATGAAAAACACCTTGCGCGTGATGCTTGCCCGAAGCGGTCGACTGGTTCACATTTCCGCCATGAATAATGCAGTGACAGACGGGCGCAACAACTGATGGATGGGTGGCTGGCCATCGTGATCCGGCAACTGATTTTATACAGCTTGCCGGTATTGATTTCGCTTACCCTCGTGGTGCTGGCCGAATCCCGCTGGACCCGGACGCCCGTGCCGCATCCGTTTTTTGCCATCAACTGGCGCGGCGCGTGGTTGCCATTACTGGCTTCGATGGCCTTGCATCGCGGTATGATTATTGCACTGCCAAATTCTCTGACATCGGGCGTCAAAACTGCTGCAATTCGTTTTATCGCGCATGTGCTGTTGTGCATGATAGGATTTGTGCTGTTCGCATGGAGCCTGAACCATCAGGCGCCAACCGGGTTGCCGCCGCTGCATCACTGGTGGGCCAAGGTGCTGATGTTTTTCAACCTGTGCATGGCCTGTCTGCATGTGTTGCCCTTGCCGGGTCAGCTGGCGGGCGAATGTCTGATGTACAGCCCGGCGGGTCATATTATCAGACGTTATTATCATCACCAATACGCCTGGCTGCTGATGACCGTGCTGGCCGCATCGCCTGTGCTGGATATTACGCTTGGCGCGCCGCTTGTTTTTTCGATCTATGAATCCCTGAGTAACCTGGCCGTCAATGGTTTCTGACGATGGCGCTTGCCTGATATTGGCCTGATAATTGCTATCATTCTCGCCATGACTGCCTCCGGATTTGATAGACAATCGACCCTTGAATTACTGACATTCAGTGAAGACCTGCCTTCATTGCCGGATCGCTTCGTGAAAATTCAGAATGTTGCCCAGGATCCGGATTCTGATGCGGATGATCTGGCCCGTGTGATTCGTAGCGACCAGGCGACTACGGCGATGATTCTCAAATTTGCCAATTCGCCAGCCTATAATCCGAGTCACTCACCCATTGGCGAACTGTCTCAGGCGATTGCCCGGCTCGGTTCCAGAGAAACGGTTCATATTGCAACGTCCATGTCGTTAATGTACGGCATGATTTTGCCTACCGGCATGGCCAATATCCGGATGTTTTGGGGACACGCTTTTGCGGTTGCTCTGGTGGCCGAGCATGTTGCCCGGCGTGTTGATCCTGCCGAGAAGCACGGTAGCCATGAACGGGCTTTTATGGCCGGCTTGCTTCATGATATTGGTCGTGCAGCACTCGGTATGCGGGTGGATTTTTCCTATTTTGAGCATGCAACAGGGCATTTGCATGGACAGGCCCTGATGCAGGCTGAAGCAGACTACTACGGCGTCAATCATGCCGAAGCCGGTATGCTGCTATTGCAGCGATGGCTGTTTCCCGATGATTTATGTCAGGCTGTGGCGGAGCATCATAATGCGGACAGCACCCGGTTCCTGTCCAGACTGTGTTACCTGGCCAACCAGTTCGCCAACGAGCATGTGCCGGAACAAACTGCATTTGATGCGGTTGCTGAAACGCTGACTGCAGCCTTGTCCGAACATACTCCCGAGCTGTCCTGGCTGGAAAGCTAAGCTGCCCGGCGCAGCGTTGGCTGTTCATAATTGCTGTTGCGGCTGGCTGGTCGTACTATCCGCGCCGGTTGATTTACATGAAATAAATAACGCGCCTGCATGGAACTGTGCCGCGCCGTGCTATTGTTTCATCGCGCGGGCTGGAGACACAGTCCATGCGCGTTCATAGGGATAAAGGCGGATTCGCAAACAAGATGATTTTGAAAGAAAGGCTGCTGGACAGTAAAAGCAAAGCGCTGGCATGGACGCGTGAACAGGATACGCTCTATATGGTAGCGCTGGCGGTCGTGGTGGGCGTGCTGGCCGGTTATACGGCGCTGCTGCTGCGATTTATGATTGAGTGGGTCAGCCTGTTCTGGACTGGCGAACGTACCTGGGAAACGGTGATAGGCACGATGCCGTGGTATATGTACCTGATTGCTCCGGCGGTGACCGGTTTGATGATTGGCTGGATTACAGTGCGTTTTTTGCCCGGTGGCGAACTGCGCGGGGTGGCCGGCGTGCTGGCCGATATGGTCGAGCGCAAAGCCAGGGTCAACCCCAGCCAGCTGGTTACGGAAACAATCGGTGGCGCCCTGGCCATTGGCGGTGGCGCCAGCCTGGGGCGCGAAGGGCCGACTGTGGCGCTGGGGGCGCTGCTGGCCTCCGAAATTGGTCAACGGCTGGGCCTGACCGAGCAGCAACTGCGGATTCTGATTGGTTGCGGCGTGGCAGCAGCTATTGCCGCGTCATTTAACACGCCGATTGCAGGGGTGCTGTTTGCGCTGGAAGTGATTCTGGCCGATTACGCCATTGCCACATTCAGCCCGATTGTGATTGCCTCGGTGCTGGCAACGGTGATTGCGCGTTCGGAGCTGGGTAATTTTCCGGCCTTTAGCGTGCCTGAATATCATTTGATCAGCGTCTGGGAAATTCCCTCCTATATTGTGATTGGCGCACTCTGCGGTCTGGTCGCCACGGTGTTTATCAAGGCCATGATTCCCACCCGGACATGGCTGGAAGCCACATTGCCGAATCCTTATCTGCGCCCTGCGATGGTGGGCTTGACGCTGGGGATCATGGGGCTGGTGTTACCGCAAATCATGTCGATTGGTTATGGCACGGTGGAGGATATGATGATGGAGCGCATCCAGCCGGAACTGCTCGGGATGGCCTTGCCTATGGCCGGGTTCCTGGCTCTTGTGCTGGTCGGTAAATTAACGGCCACCGTGTTAAGCGCTTCCGGCGGTTTCCCCGGCGGCCTGTTCGGCCCGGCTCTGTTTATGGGGGCGACGGTGGGGGCATTGTTCGGAGATATTGCTCATGCCATTTCACCGGCGTATTCCGAGAGTTACGGCGCTTATGCGCTGGTGGCCTGCGGCGCTTTGGCGGCAGCCGCCCTGCAGGCGCCGCTGACAGTGATGCTGATCGTGTTTGAAATGACGGCCAATTATCAGATTATGCTGCCGCTGATGGCCGCCTGTAGTGTGGCAACGCTGGTGACGCGCACCTTTGGGCGCGCCTCGGTATTTACCGAAGCGCTCGAAGAACGGGGAATTGAAGCGCACTGGGGGCTGGAGCAATCGTGGATGCGTTCGGTCTCGGTCAGCCGCATTCCATGGCGTTCCATTCCCAGCGTATCGGAAAAAACGCGATTGCAGGAATTGAAACGGGTCTATACGGAATCGGGCAAGGGTTGCGTGCAGGTGGTCGATGATGACGGGCTGCTGGTGGGTATTGTCACGTTTGCCGATTTGCAAAAGTGGCTGATTGACCCGACGCTCGATCAGGTGATTGTGGCCGGCGAAGTGGTTAACCGCAATGTGCTGGTTATTTCTGAATCGGACAGCCTGCTGGATGCCATTCACATTCTGGATCAGGAAGAGTTCGAGCAAATGCCGGTGGTTGCCGCTGATAACCCGCGCAAGGTATTGGGCGTATTATCGCGTAATGCGATATTCTCCACCTACCACAAGATGATTGTTGAACATGGCGAAAGAGCACGTGGATAATAATGTTGCCGGACTGAATGCTGCCCAGCAGCAGGCGGCCTATGCCGGTGATGGCCCGCAGTTGATTCTGGCCGGTGCCGGTTCCGGCAAAACACGCACCATTGTACACCGCATCGGCCATTTGATTGCCGGGGGCGGGATTGCGCCGCATCGCATTTTATCTGTAACATTTACCAACAAGGCGGCGGCGGAGCTGAAATCCAGACTCAGCGATCTGATCGGTGATGGCGGCGGCGGTGTCGTATCCGGCACCTTTCACGCTATTTCACTGCGTTTCCTGCGCCGTTATGCCGATGCGCTGGGGTTTCCGAACTCCTTTCAGGTGATCGATGCAGATGATCAGAAGGCGCTGGTCAAGCGTATCCTGAAACAGCGTAATATCCCGGCTGACAGGCTACATCCGTCCTATTTGCTGAACTGGATTGAGCATTGCAAACATGCCGGCCTGAGGCCGTGCGATACGCCTGCTTATGACTGGAACGGCATCCATATGGTGGATCTCTACGCCGCCTATCAGCAGCAGTTGAAACAGCATGAACGCATGGACTTTTCCGATTTGATTCTCAATGTGGTGATCTTGTTGCGCGAGCATGCCGACATAGCCATAGCGCTTCAAACCCGTTTCGATCATGTGCTGGTGGACGAATATCAGGATACCAACCCGGTGCAGCATGAATGGCTGCTGCTGCTGTGCCGCGAGCATAAAAACCTGACCGTGGTTGGCGATGATGATCAGAGTATTTATGGCTGGCGCGGCGCGGATGTATCGCATATTCTGGATTTTGAACGCATCTGGCGCGGCGCAATGCTGCATCGCCTGCAACAGAATTATCGTTCCAGCGCGGCTATTCTGGGGCTGGCCAATGCGGTGATTCGTGAAAATGAAGACCGCCATGAAAAAATACTCGAAGCCACCATTGCCGGCGGCGAGCAGCCACGCTGGCTGGTGTGCAACGATGAATACGACGAGGCGCGCCGGATTATGCGTCATGTCGAGCACTGGCGCGCTAACGGTCATACCGAGATTGCTGTCTTATATCGCTCCAATCGCCAGTCATTGCCGCTGGAACAGGTATTCCGAGAATCGAATATCCCGTATCGTATCATTGGCGGCGTCGGCTTTTTTGAACGCATGGAAATCAAGGATGCACTGGCTTTCTGGGCCTTGCTTAACTGCTGTGGCGACAGTCTGCACCTGATGCGTATTTGCAATAAACCCAAGCGCGGGCTGGGTGCGAAAGGGCAGGAGCAGGTGGCGGCGCATTTGGCCGCATCCGGTCTGCGCGCCTGGCAATGGCTGGATGTACTGGCCGCCGGTCAGGCGACAGGCGCGGCGTGCAAACTCGCGCCGCTGGCGGTGATGATGAAACACATCCGCACTGATGCCGCCGGCGCAGATGATCACGGTCTGATGCGGATACTGGAGCAGAGCGGTTATCTGGACAGCCTGAACGCCATGGGTGAAATCGAAGCAGCGGCGCGACTGGATAATATTCGCACCTTGCAGGATTATATCGAAATATCGCTGGCGCAGGGCCTGACGCCGGTGGAATTTATGGATCGGGCAGCCCTGCTGCAAAGCAGCGAAGAAATGCGCGAAGAGGACAGCAGCGAGCCGGATGATGCTGTCAGTATGATGAGCTTGCACCGGGCCAAGGGGCTGGAGTTTGACTGCGTGGTCTTGCCGGGCGTGGAAGAGGGCTTATTGCCGCATCAGCGTTCGCTGGATGAAGGGGAGGCGGGCGTGGCCGAGGAGCGGCGTCTACTGTATGTCGGCATCACGCGCGCCCGCAAACACGTGTTACTCACATCGGCCCGCCTGCGTCGTTTTTATGGTGAGACGCACTATCCGCATCCCAGCCGTTTTATCAAAAGCCTGCCGGCAGACATTTTGCATCAGGAACATCAAACAGCCATGCCGGCCACGGTGTCTGAAACGCAGGGCGGCGGCTTATGTATTGGCAGCAATGTAAGGCATCCGAGTTTTGGCGACGGCGTGGTGCTGGCGCTGGAAGGCGCCGGAGATGCGGCCCGCATTACCATACAATTCCGGCGTGCCGGCACCAAGCGTCTGATGTTGAAATATGCTGCATTGCAATTAGTGTAGAGTGCACTGTCTGATACGAGGAGAGCTTATGTCTGTGACCATGTATCATAATCCACGATGTTCCAAATCCAGAGCCACGCTGGCCTTATTGCAGGAGCGAGGTGTTACGCCTGACATCATTGAATATCTCAATACACCGCCGAGCCAGGCCGAGCTGGATCGCATTCTGAATTTATTGGGTAAGGAGCCAGCCGAATTGATGCGCAAGGGAGAAGCCGAGTACAGGGAATATATTCAGGGCAAGGCCTTGTCACGTGCTGAAGCGATTGCCTTGATGGTGGCGCATCCCGTTGTGATTGAACGTCCGATTGTGGTGAACGGTGATCGGGCGGCGATTGGCCGTCCGCCGGAATCCGTGCTGGATGTCGTTTTTCCCGGCGAATGAGCCCTGTTTGTTCGGAGCGGCGGCGGGTGTGGAATCTGTTGAACAGGCGCATAAAAAATAAAAATGCGAAAATCGTTTGACAGCATCGCAAAAATTGTGACACTTCGCGCCTCTTCAAATGCGCCTATAGCTCAGTTGGTAGAGTAGCGGACTTTTAATCCGTGGGCCCCAGGTTCGAGTCCTGGTGGGCGCACCAGAAAAAAGCAATAAAAACAGGGGTTTATGCAATAGCATAAGCCCCTTTCTTTTTAATTAAATTCTTTTTTGGTGCAATTATGGTGCAGTCGTCCGTTTTAGACGCTATGCTTTTGCTCATGGCAACTATCACTAAGCGAGGCTCCTACCAATGGCGAGCCATGATCAGAAAAAAAGGATACCCCACGATATCCAAGACATTCACCTTTCGTAGAGATGCTGAGATCTGGGCCAGGCAAACCGAAGCCGAGATGGAGAGAGGTGCCTGGGTTGATCGGACTGAGTCCGAACAAACGACACTTAAAGAAGCCTTAGAACGATATGCCAGAGAAATCACACCAAAAAAGAAAGGAGCTCCGCAGGAATTAAACAGGATAAATAAGCTAAAGAGTCTTCCTTTAGCCCAAAAGACATTGGCAAGTTTAAGATCAACTGATTTTGCGCAGTACAGAGATGAAAGGTTGTCTTCAGTATCGGCCTCTTCTGTTCGCCTAGAATTGGCAATTTTTTCAAACCTGTTCACTGTCGCTCAGCGAGACTGGGGTATTGAGGGGATAGGAAATCCGGTAAAGGTGATTAAAAAGCCATCTGCGAAAGGGAGTGAACGCGATAGGCGACTCTATTATGGAGAGGAAGACAGGTTGATTGTTGCCTGTAGACAATATGGTAATATGTGGTTGGTGCCAATAGTTCAATTTGCGATTGAAACGGCCATGCGAAGGAGCGAGATACTTTCATTGGTTTGGGATAATATAGATATAAAAAAACAAACCGCTTATTTGCCAGATACAAAGAACTCCGAACCACGAACAGTTCCTCTTTCAATGCGAGCAATTGAAATATTAACAAGCCTACCAAGAAGCATTAGCGGTCGGGTGTTCCCTACAACGGACGCAGCAATTAAACATGGTTTTTATCGGGCTTGCAAAAGAGCCAAGTCAGCGGACGGAAAAAAAGATGAGCCGATTGTAAATCTTCGTTTTCACGATCTTCGTCATGAAGCAGCTTCACGCTTATTCGAGAAGGGATTGAACCCGATGCAGGTTGCTGCCATCACCGGTCACAAGACGCTTCAGATGCTGAAACGGTACACACATCTAAAGGCGGAAGACCTGGCAAAGATGCTGGGTTAA
>CAZXAI010000025.1:0-14330 GCA_964638265.1 uncultured Zetaproteobacteria bacterium | reverse complement strand
GATGATTGCGCAGTGCTGGCCGATCCCGCATTTCTATGCATGCGTAACCGGGTTCGAGTTGCAATACCAGCGGGCGAATAGAACCGGAATACGGCGCCATACGGCCCAGCATCCAGGCATAGAGCCTGCGCCCGAGCGCTGTTTTCCCCCAGCGCTGCCACAGGCTTAACAGCCGCCCCTCAATACGCTCTGCCATATTTCAAGTGTTCAGGAGTAGCGCGATATGATCAGTTGCTTTGTGTTCATTTCATATCACCTCCTTGCGAATCATTATTACCGAACGACCAAGCGCACCCGCTGAAAACCGTGCAGCGGTTTTTGATCGGGTGGAGCTATTTGCCAGCAACTTTTCCTTCAAGCCGTTCAACCAGCCAAAGCTTAATGATTGATTGACGAGTCACGCCAATACGACCTGCTTCTCTATCTAAGGAATCAACTACCCAGGACGGGAAGTCTACATTGATTCGTTTCTGCTTTTGATTTGGACGTTTGATAGTAGACAGATCCAGGTCATCAAGAATGTCTTGTTTATTATCATCAAATTTTTTATCAAAGTTTGAAACTAGTCGATTTCTTGGACATGCAATGGCTTGCCCTGTCCAATTAACCAACTCGGCATACCTTATTCCGGTAACAGTAGAGTCAGCCAAATAGATTCTGATTGATTTACCTATTGCCATATAAGCTCCTTGGCTGCATATCCATTCACAGCCTTATTAGCCTGCCGCACGTTCAACCGTTCCGCCCTATATTTATTCACACTCAGAATGGCATCTTGTTCCCCGTGAACAGGAAAGTCAAAACCATCCGCTAAACAGAATGTGCGCGCGCCGCATAGGCTGCTCATATTTTTTCATTCGTAGAATGCTGTCTCCTGCCTCAATTATTTATCATTTGACGCTCTGCTCTTTTGGGGCAGCGTGCACAACCATGTTGGCAGGCGTGGATGAAGTAGGACGAGGGCCGCTGGCCGGCCCGGTGGTGACGGCGGCGGTGATTCTTTCACCCGATGATCCGTATCTGGGCAACTATCGCGATTCCAAGAAAATAGCTGCGAAGAAACGACTGCGCTTATATCACCACATCCGCAACCATGCCGTAGCCTATTCGGTGTCGATGGCCTCGATAGATGAAATCGACCGGCTCAATATCCTGCATGCCACGATGTTGTCCATGCGCAGATCAGTCGAAGCGTTGTCGGTGGTGCCTGCCAACGTCGTGGTTGACGGCAATCGCATACCCGATCTGGCTGTGCCGGCGGAAGCGATTGTCGGCGGTGATGATCTGGTGCAGGAAATCGCGGCCGCCTCAATTGTCGCCAAGGTGATTCGGGATCGGATGATGGCGATGTTTGATGCGCAGTATCCCGGCTATCAATTCGGCCAACACAAGGGGTACGGCACCAGAGTGCATATGCAGGCGCTGCGCGAACTGGGGCCTTGCCCGATTCATCGCAAATCCTTCGCCCCTGTGGCCAGGCTGTTATAAGAAAATTGAAAATCGCTCTTTGCCTGCATGCAGGGGCGGCGCTAGTGTGCGCGACCCTTTTTAACATGAAACAAATAACGCGTCTGCATGATGTTTTCCACCCTGTGATATGAATCGAATTATCACAGGGTGGAAAACGTCCATGCGCGTTAACAGGTATTCCGGAGGTACAAGCAATGCTAGCGCGCACATACTGTGGTGATTTTCGCAAGACACATCTGCGTCAACAAGTTCGTCTGAATGGCTGGGTGGAAACCAATCGGGATCATGGCGGTGTGATTTTTCTCGATGTGCGTGATCGTTCCGGCATTGTGCAGGTCGTGGCTCACCCCGATACGCCTGAAATGCATGCCCTGGCGCATTCCATGCGTCAGCAGAATGTGATTGAAGTGATTGGTGAAGTCATTCCCCGTGACGATGATGCCATAAATCCAAAGCTGGCAACCGGTGAGATTGAAGTGAAGATT
The DNA here is from genome assembly GCA_964638265.1 of uncultured Zetaproteobacteria bacterium. Classification (GTDB taxonomy): domain Bacteria; phylum Pseudomonadota; class Zetaproteobacteria; order Mariprofundales; family Mariprofundaceae; genus Mariprofundus. The sequence goes on along the minus strand of CAZXAI010000025.1, from coordinate 12,375 downwards.
TCCAGTCTGACCTTGCTGAACCGGGCTGAAACGCCACCCTTTGCTATCGAGGATGATTGTAATACCGGCGAGCAGCACAGGCTGGAGTATCGCTATCTGGATTTGCGTCGCCCCTGCATGCAGAAAAACCTGATCCTGCGCCATAAAGTAACGCATGCGGCGCGTAACTATCTGGATACGCAGCATTTTCTGGATGTGGAAACACCTATTTTGAATAAATCCACTCCGGAAGGGGCGCGCGATTATCTGGTGCCATCACGCATTTATCCCGGTTCTTTTTATGCGCTGCCGCAGAGTCCGCAGTTGTTTAAGCAGTTGTTGATGGTGGCGGGCGTGGATCGTTATTATCAGATTGCCCGTTGTTTCCGCGATGAGGATTTGCGCGCTGATCGTCAGCCGGAATTCACCCAGGTCGATCTGGAAATGTCCTTTGTGACACAGGATGAGATTATGGCCGTGGCCGAAGGCTTGATTTGCGCCATGTTTGAAGCGGGCATGAATGCATCGCTCCAGGCGCCATTCCCGCGCATCACTTATGCCGAGGCGATGGACAAATACGGCCTGGATCGCCCGGATGTGCGTTTCGGACTGGAGCATATTGATGTAACCGATCTGATGAAATCGGTCGATTTCAAGGTATTCAGCGGCCCGGCCAACAATGGCGGTCTGGTCAAGGTGATTCGCGTGCCCGGTGGCAACAGCCTGCTGAGCCGCAAGAAAATTGATAACTATACCAAATTTGTGTCGATTTATGGCGCCAGAGGTCTGGCTTATATCAAGGTCAACGACCGGGATGATATTCCCGGCGGCCTGCAGTCGCCGATTGTGAAGAATCTGTCGGCAGATGTACTGAACGCCTTGCTCGAACGTACGGGGGCGGAAAATGGCGACCTGCTGTTTTTCGGCGCTGATAGCAAAGAGGTAGTGAATAATGCGCTGGGCTATTTACGCGTTGAGCTCGGCAAGGATCTGGGTCTGTTTGATGCGGCATCCAATCAGTTTGTATGGGTGGTGGATTTCCCGATGTTTGAATGGGATGCCGATCATAAACGCCCGCAGGCGCTGCATCACCCGTTTACCGCGCCATATCCGGAAGATATCGACAAGCTGGAAACAGCGCCGCTGGAGATGCGTTCGCAGGCCTATGATCTGGTCTGGAACGGTACGGAAATCGGTGGTGGCTCGATTCGTATTCATGATACGGATGTGCAGTCGCGCGTGCTCAAAGCGCTCAATATCTCCGATGAAGAAGCCCATGATAAATTCGGTTTCCTGCTCAATGCCCTGAAATACGGCGCACCGCCGCATGGTGGTCTGGCTTTTGGACTGGATCGGGTGCTCAGTCTGATGGTGGATGCTGAATCGATTCGTGATGTGATTGCCTTTCCGAAAACCCAGCGTGCCGCCGATCCGATGTCGGATGCGCCCGGTGAAGTGGCCGATGAACAATGGAAAGAGTTGGGGCTGCGCAAACGGCGCATGATCCAGGATAATGATCAATAGCGTCACATGCACTCCACCACAGAGGGAGGGCAGAGAAAACCAAAATATAAAGATTTTGACCTGCTCTGTGTCTGATGTGCACGATGCACAAATGCCGAGGGCGCATGGATGCACAGGAGCGGCCTCTGTGGTGCAAACTTTCTCTGTTTGAATTCGTTTTTAGCAATATAAGCAGAGCGCATTGACATCAAGCGGGAAAGCTAAGATGATGCCTTCTGTGAAACGAATCCTGTTTTTTCTGATACTGATACTGCCCGCCTGTGCCTTGAAACCGCCAGTGCAGGAGATGAGCGATGCGCGTTCTGCCATCAAGGTAGCGCAAGATCTGCCGGCGCAACAAAACGCCGGCCAGCAAGGCAGAGCCGATGCCTACCTGAAGAGCGCTGAATCGGCGCTCGACGATGCCGCTGCTGCGATCAGCCAGGAGCGTTATGATCGGGCCCGCACCAAGGCGCTGGAAGCCAAGCGCAATGCCCAGGAAGCCGCACGCATCAAACAACAACGAAACCATAAATAACCCACACACTTAGCCCAGACAACGAGGTGCACCATGACATTTGAAAAAATCCGCGTGCCGGAAAACGGCGATAAAATCAGCATGGGGGAGGATGGCAAGCTACAGGTATCCAATCAGCCCATTGTCACATTTATTGAAGGTGATGGCATCGGGCCGGATATCTGGAAAGCGACACAGGCCATTCTGGATGCCGCCGTCGAGAAGGCGTATGACGGCCAGCGCAGCATTTCCTGGATGGAGGTGTTTGCCGGGGAAAAAGCCTGGAATCTGTACGGGCAGAGCGATGATGCATGGCTGCCGCAGGAATCACTTGATGCCATGCGTGAATACCTGGTCGGCCTGAAAGGGCCGTTGACCACGCCGATTGGCGGCGGCATGGGATCGTTGAATGTAGCCATTCGGCAGACGCTGGATCTGTATGTCTGCCTGCGTCCGGTCAAACATTTTGCCGGCGTCCCGTCACCGGTTAAACGTCCGGAACTGGTTGATATGGCTATTTTCCGTGAGAATACCGAGGATATTTATGCCGGCATTGAATGGGCTGCCGGCAGTGATGAGGTCAAAAAGGTCATCCGCTTCCTGCAGGATGAAATGGGCGTCACCAAAATCCGTTTTCCGGACACATCCGGCATTGGCGTCAAACCGGTGTCGCGCGAAGGCACTGAGCGACTGGTTCGTGCTGCGATCCAGTATGCGATTGATAATGAGCTGAGCTCGGTCACGCTGGTGCATAAGGGCAATATCATGAAATACACCGAGGGCGGTTTCCGCAACTGGGGCTATGAACTGGCCCAGCGCGAATTCGATGCCGAAGTGATTGGCGATGGCCCGTGGTGCAAATTGCCCAATGGCATTATTATCAAGGATGCGATTGCCGATATTGCGCTGCAACAGGTGCTGACGCGCCCGACTGAATTCGATGTGATTGCCACCCTGAACCTGAATGGTGATTATTTATCCGATGCACTGGCTGCGCAGGTGGGCGGTATCGGCATTGCGCCGGGCGCCAATATCAACTACACCACCGGCCATGCCGTGTTTGAGGCCACCCACGGCACTGCGCCGAAATACGCCGGTAAAAATATGGTCAATCCATCATCGATGACCCTGTCCGGTGAAATGATGCTGCGCTACATGGGCTGGACGGAAGCCGCTGACCTGGTTGTCAAAGGCATTAACGGCGCCATTGCCGCCAAGACCGTGACCTATGATTTTCATCGACAGATGACCGGGGCGAGCAAGTTATCGACCTCTGAATTTGGCGAAGCTGTGATTTCGCATATGGATGTGACCGATGAGCGGGCTGATAATGCCTCGGAACAATATGATGAACTGGCCGCCCGATTCCGGGAGCTGTTTGAGGCCGGTGCGGAAAAGAGCGCCGAATTCGCCAGTGTGGCAATGGAAAAGGCGCGTGAGCAATTGACTGCAGCCGGCGCGTTTTCGGAAGAGCAGGGCAAGAATCTGAAGAAATTCCTGGAACGCGATTTATCCCAGATGGCTGATGCCATGCGCGATGAAGCCAAAGAGAAGCTGAATCCGTCTCGTGTCAGCGCCGGTGCAATGGCATCGTTGTCGGCGCTGTTGAATATGGCCGGTAGCGCCCTGTCATCCATCGCGGAAAAAACCCAGCAGGCGATTTCCTGTCGTTCCGGTGAAATCACCAGTGCCGGCACATTAACCTGTATTGCCTGCGAGCATGAATTGCATTTCAAAAAGACCGGTCGCGTACCGCCCTGTCCGAAATGCCACGCCACCAAATTCCAAAAGAGTTATTAAGCTTGCCGAAGCAGGCCGGGGCATTGATCCGGCCTGCTTTATTCTATCAGAAGCGGAAGAACAGACCGGCGAAAGGGCCCTTGAACGTGGTATTGGCAATCAGCCCATTGGTATCCAGCTTGATTTTCATATAGCGATAGCCTGCATTGATACCCAATAACGGCAGCGGAGAAAACTCCAGCTGAACATTGGCATCGGAAAATGAATTGCCGGCATAAGCCATATAGTCAAAGCGACCGCTGACACCAATAAAGTCAGCCAGCGCCACGCGACCGCGCAGACCCGCAGTCGGGATGGCAACGGTGGCGTTTTTCGAGCTGGTGATGCCGGAGCCGGTGACGTTCGTTTTGGCATTAAAGATTTTGACCGAAGTTTCCAGCCCCAGTTGCAGTCGCGATGGCAGATCATCCATATTGATTAAAAAATAGGTGTAGCTCACATCATACAGATCGGCTTTGAATTCGCTGCTGAGCGCTGTGCCGGCCAGAAACGCCTTACCGTTATAACTGATGCTGCGATTCAATATGCCGCTGCCCTTGAAGCTGAGCGGGGTGAAACCGAATGAGATCAGGGAATCGCCCAGGTTGACATCAATTTCGCCAATCGGCTGCGTACTGTTTTTAAAATTTAAATCCTTTTCCAGATCAATGCGGGTGCCGATATTATTGACTGTGGCACCAAAATCACCTGAGGGAGACAGAATCATAAACCCGGCCTTGATAGCCACGGTTTCATCGGCCTGAGATGTGGTGGCAACACCCAGTAGCAGCGCCGCAGTCGCGGCAAGTATGTTCAGTTTCATATCATGCTCCAATACGTGTTTGAGGAGTGGAACGATAACCTGCGGTGTGCCCACAACTGTGCGCCGGATCACGTTTTATTTCCAACGCTGCAAATCTATCAGATTAAGCTACGATTCGCTGATGTTTCTGGGTGTGGATACGGGCGGTACGTTTACCGATTTTGTACTGTTTGATGCGCATGGTCTGCGCTTTCACAAGGTGTTGTCTACGCCGGATGATCCATCGCGCGCCATCGAACAGGGTATTGGCGAGCTGGGGCTGGATGCCACCGCCCTGCATCTGGTGCATGGCTCGACGGTGGCGACCAATGCCATTCTGGAGCGCAAGGGCGTGCGCACCCTGTTTGTAACCCATCGCGGTCTGGAAGATTTACTGACCATCGCCCGGCAAACGCGACCCGAATTGTATCAGTTATGTCCTGAGACGATAGAGCCGCCGGTCAAGCGCTCCGACTGTTTCGGCCTGTCCGGGCGATTGAATGCGACCGGGGAGGTGCAGCAGGACATGGATCCAGAAGAACTGCTGCATCTGAAGGCATTGGCCGAATCCGGAAACTATGAGGCGGTTGCAGTATGCCTGCTGTTTTCATTTTTGAACCCGGCGCACGAACAGCGCATTGGCGAGGCATTGCCGGACGCGTTGTTTGTGTCGCTTTCACATGAAGTATTGGCTGAATACCGCGAATATGAACGTGCTGCGACGACCTTTCTCAATGCCTATGTCGGGCCGCTGGTGCAACGCTATTTGAAACGATTGCAAGGCTCACTGTCTCCCGAATACCTGTTTGTCATGCATTCTGGCGGCGGCGTGATGCAGGCTGATCTGGCCGGAGCACAGGCGGTGCGACTGGTGCTGTCCGGGCCGGCCGGAGGCATTGTAGCGGCTCAGGCCGTGGGCCAGCAACTGGGCGAGGAAAACCTGCTCAGCTTTGATATGGGTGGCACCAGCACCGATGTAGCCCTGATTCGGGGAAGGGCTGCGATGACCACCGAAGGGCACATTGCCGGCATGCCGGTGTCTTTGCCGATGCTGGATATTCATACCATCGGCGCCGGCGGCGGTTCGCTGGCCTGGATAGATGCGGCCGGCTTGCCGCAGGTCGGGCCGGAGTCGGCAGGCGCAGTACCCGGGCCGGTGTGTTACGGTCAGGGTGGCGAAGCCCCTGCCGTGACGGATGCCAATTTGTTATTGGGTCGTATTCCTGCCGATGCCCGGCTGGCCGGCTCATTGCCGCTGGATGTGCAGGCCGCCCGCCAGGCATTTCACCATTTTGGCGAGCGGCTGGGCTTGTCGGCAGGGGCGACGGCACAGGCTGTCATCGCGATTGCCGAAGCGCATATGGCCGCTGCCTTGCGGCTGGTTTCTGTTCAGAGGGGTTTTGACCCGGCCGACTTCACCCTGCTGTGTTTTGGCGGCGCCGGCGGCCTGCACGCCTGCGCGCTGGCCGAGCAGTTGGCCATGTCGAAGATCATTGTACCACTGGCCAGCGGCGCATTTTCAGCCTTCGGCATGCTGGCCGGGCGGCAACAGTGTGAGTTTTCCCGCAGCCGGCTACTGCCTGTTACCGATACAGGCGTAACGGCATTACTGGCACAGCTGTTTGAGGCGCTGCAAGCAGAAGCTGAAACGCAGATGCAGGGTTTAAGACTGCAATATCAACGGCGGGTGGATATGCGCTATCAGGGGCAGGGCTTTCACCTGAGTATTGATGTGCTGGATGATGATTTAAGCGGCCTCGTACGCCGTTTTGAGGCGGCGCACAAACAGGCCTACGGCCACAATCTGCAACGCGCGGTGGAAATCATGACCGTGCGCCTGACTGCCTTTGTGGACAGAACGATGCCTGAGCTGCCAGTCATGCAGGCCTCTGCCGAGGCTGCCATGCCGGCAGCGTATTCGAATGTGTATGGCATGGGGCGGGTGCCGCAATATCAACGCAGCGAATTAAGGCCGGGGCATTCGTACCCGGGCCCGGCGCTGGTGCTGGAAGATACGGCGACACTGTGGCTGGCTGCAGGCTGGAGTATGCGCGTGTCCGGGCACGGACATCTGTTGCTGGAGCAATCAGAAGATAGCCAACAGCATTTTACCACAGAGGGCGCAGAGAAAAATCTAAGAACAAGCAGGGATGGGTTGAATGATGATCGCCAGTGATGCTGTTCAACTGAGCCTGTTTGCGCATCGCTTATCGGCTGTGTGTGAGGAGATGGGCGCGGTGCTCAAGCGCAGTGCGATTTCGCCCAATATACGGGATCGTGAAGATTTTTCCTGCGCCCTGTTTAACAGTCAGGGTCAGCTGGTGGCGCAGGCGGCCCATATTCCGGTTCACCTGGGTTCGATGGCCTTTGCCATGGCCGATGTGGTGGACCTGTTCGACTGGCAAGCCGGTGACGTCGTGGTATTCAACGACCCGTTTCTGGGCGGCACTCACCTGCCTGATATTACAGTGGTCATGCCCGTGTTTATGGATGGTCAACTGGCCGGATTTGCGGCTGCCCGTGCGCACCATGCCGATATTGGCGGCAAATCGCCCGGTTCGATGGGCGTGGAAACCCGGCTGGAGGATGAAGGTTTAATTATTTCACCCTGTTACTGGTTCAGCGCGGGAGAGGAGCAGCATGATTTGCTCGATCGCGTTCAAAAACAGGTTCGGGCTTATGCGGAGAGGCTGGGTGATTTATCGGCTCAGAAGGCGGCCTGCGTGATTGGCTGCCAACGCCTGTCAGCGTTTTCAGCCGCCAGCCTGAATCACAATATTGCAGCCTTGATGGATGTATCCGAGGCATATGGACGCAGAGCCATTGCCGATATTACCGATGGCGAATACTGTTTTGAGGATGTGATAGAGGATGACGGCTGCGGTTGTGACCCCTTGCCTGTTTGCGTGCGTATCGTCATCGCGGGAGAAACAGCGCTGGTCGATTTTACAGGCACAGCCGCTCAGGCCAGCGGGCCGGTGAATTGCCCGATGGCGGTAACAGCGGCCAGCGTATTATATGTATTCCGCTGCCTGATGCCGAAACATACGCCACAGACAGCCGCGATATTCCGACCGATTCGGATTATCGCGCCCGAAGGCTGCCTGGTGCATGCCAGACCGGGTGCAGCAGTGGCGGCGGGCAATGTGGAAACCAGCCAGCGTATTGTCGATGTGGTACTCGGAGCATTGGCCAAGGCGGTGCCGGCACGTATTCCGGCCGCAGCGCAGGGCACGATGAATAATGTTATTTTCGGCGGCAAAGCGGGTGCGGATGATTGGGTTTATTACGAAACGCTGGCCGGCGGCATGGGCGCACATGCCGGTGGAAATGGTTTGTCGGCAGTACAATGCCATATGACCAATACAAAAAACTCATCGATTGAAGTATTGGAGATGCATTACCCCTTGCAGGTTCACAGCTATCAGGTGCGCAGGGGTTCCGGTGGCGACGGGCAATTCAAGGGCGGCGACGGCCTGATTCGTGAATGGGATATATTGGCAGCTTGTCACCTGTCATTGCTGACGGAAAGGCGCGCAACCAGCCCTTACGGCTTGCAGGGTGGCGACTCAGGCCAGGCCGGGCGCAATCATTTATATCGAGACGGGCAGTGGCAGGCACTAGCGGCCAAAGGCTCATGGCAGTTGCACGCTGGTGACCGCATCCGCATAGAAACACCGGGCGGCGGCGGGTTTGCTGGCAAAAACACCCGGAAGAAATAACCCGGTTCAACCTGGCGCCGCAGAGTCTCAGTAAGGCATTAAAGGCTTAACGCCTCTGAACCGAAGGGTCAGGAGCGGTAAGCCGTCGCTCCGGCGATAAACACTTTCTTCATGGCCCAGAGACTTATTTTGGCGCCGGTGCGATCGGAACGGGTCATATTGGCGCGTTTCAGTCTGGCGCCGCGAAAATCGACATCGCGCAGATTGGCATAGGACAGGTCGGACTCATTGAGTACAGCGCCACGCAAATCAGCACCTTGCAGATTGCATCCTTTGAGATTGGCAAAACACAGCTTGGCATTGCGCAAATCCTGACCGGACAAATCCATGCCGGACAAGTCCACGCCCGTCAGGCTCCAGCCGCTGCTGATGCGTGCGAGCAGACGGTTCACATCAATACGCACCCCGTCCTGTTTGGTGTTCACCAGTGATGCGCCATCCAGTTGGGCATCCCTGAGATCAGCATGGGACAGGTTGGCCCCATCAAACCTGCAGTCGCGCAGATCAGCGCCCGACAAATCAGCACCGCTTAAATCCTGATTCGAGAAATCCAGACCGGCCAGATTCTCACCTGCCAGACTTTTTCCCGCCCTGATTGCCGCAATCACTTCTGAAACGTTCATCATCCCCTCCACATCCGGATCAAAAACAGCAGAGATGGTAAAAAACCTGCCGGAAAACCGCAAGTAGAATCTTCGTTCGCCGCATACCTGGGCCGATCTTACTGCGCCAGTTGGCGCAACCGCTCCCCCAAATCACTCAGGCTCACCTGCTCTTGCGCTGCGCCGATCTTCACAGCCACGCCGGGCATACCCCATACCACCGAGCTATCCTTATCCTGTGCGACGGTACTGGCACGCGCCTCACGCATCTTTTTCAGACCTGCGGCGCCGTCATCGCCCATACCGGTCATGATGGCGCCGACAGCTTTTGAGCCGGCATATCTGGCCACCGAATCGAATAATTCATCGACCGATGGACAATGCCCGCGCACCCGGTGTTTACCGCCGACCCGACAGATCAAACCCGTATCGTTGCGCTCAATGGTAAAATGCTCATCCCCTGCCCCGACATAAATATAACCCTTGCAAATTGCCATGCCATCTTCAGCCGGCACCACATGCATCGCGGTGGACTGCTTCAGCTTATCAATAAAAGAGGCGGCAAAGGCCTTGGGCAGATGCTGAACGATCACCACGGCATTCATATCGGCTGGAAAGTGACGAATCACATGGCGCAGCGCTTCCGTACCGCCGGTGGACGCGCCAATCGCCACCAGCGTATCGAGCGATGGTCGGTGCCGGATGGCGCCCTCGCTGATAGTCGCCGCCCTGGGTCTGGTCACTGACGGACGCGCAGCGGCAGCCGCTGATGCCGCAACAGGTGATGCCGAAGCAGCTGTGCGACTGCCGGTGCCGGGACACTGTTGCACGGTTTGCTGGATTTGTTTGATCAGCTTGTCGCAAAAATGTTGATTCTGCGCTGTCACACCCTGCACAGGCTTGGCCAGCAATGATGCCATGCCCGTCCGTATCGCCTTGCGTTCACCATCGGAATTGGGCAATATATTCCGACTCAGCATAACCACCGGCAATGGTGCTGTTTCAAGCATCTGACGCAAAAACACATCCACAGCATCCTGATCCTGCACCACATCCAGCAGCAGCGCATCCGGCTTGCGCATCTGGACATGCATGCGCGCCTGCATCGCATTGGATGCAATGCCCACAACCCGCATCCCATCGACTGCGTTCAATATGCTGACCAGCGCCAGTCTGGATTTCGGATCCGGCTCGATCACCAGCACCTTCAGCACGCTCATGCCAGATCGAACGCCATCACACAACTGAGTTTATTGCGCAGTTCAGGGAAATTAATCGGCTTAGTGATAAAATCCGACGCCATCACCGCCACCGCACAATCTATCGCTGCAGGCCCTTCCAGCGCGGTAATCATAAAGATCGGCAGCGCCTCGCCGCCCGGTAGCGCACGAATCATCTGGCATGCCGCAAAACCATCCATTTCCGGCATATCGCCATCAAGCATAATCATGGCCGGCTGCTGCTGCTCAAATGTCTGCACCGCCTGAGCGCCATCCTCAACCGTATGCACCACATAGCCATTGGCCTGGAAAAACTGTTTCAGCATAATGCAAAACACCGGGTCATCATCAGCCACCAGTACAGTCGCGCCTTTTTCGATCAAATTCATGTCATTCATTATAGCACCTTTTTTCGTTTTTTGCCGGCGTGATTATTGTTTATCGAATTTCATCCACCCAGTCGGCAGCCAGCGCCTGCTGCACGGCTGCGACGGCCTGCGTGAAGGTATCGAATAATGCACCGGCAGCCTGGATATCGTCATGCTGACCCAGTTGTTCCAGCTGAAAACATATCTCGCCCAACGCCGCTGCCGCTACCGAACGGCTGGCGCCTTTCAAGCGATGCCCATTGCGCCGCAGCGCATCGCCGTCACCGTCGTCAATGGCTCGCCTGATGGCATCGATCTGCCCCGGCAATTCATTCAGATAGGTATCAATAATCATACCAATGCCAAACCCCATATCCGTGCGCAACTGACGCAGCTCAGCCGCATTGATGACGACGTTACTGGCCGCATCCGCATCATTCCCCACCGCATTGGCTGCTGCATTATCTGTTGATGCCGCCGTTTCCGCCATACTGGCGGGCATGTTGTCACCGGCCTCCGGCAGCCATTGCGCCAGCATTTCCCGCAGTGCCACGCCGGTCAGCGGTTTATTCAGGTGCGCATCCATGCCCGCCTGGCGGGTGCGTTGCATATCCTCTACCAGCGCATGCGCGGTCAGGGCGATAATCGGCACATGGGCGCCCTGCCCGGCCAGGGCTTCCATCTCGCGGATCTGACGGCTTGCGCCAATACCGTCGAGTTCGGGCATCTGCACATCCATCAGAATTAAATCGTAGTGCTGCTTCGCATACATGGCGAGCGCCTGAACCCCGTTGTGCGCCACATCCACATGCACAAAACCCTGATTTTCGAGCATGCCCAGCGCCACCTGCCTGTTCACCGCATGATCTTCGGCCAGCAGGATACGCTCGCTGCGCTGCTGGTGACTGAGCGCCAGTTCATGGCGCAAGCGGCGCTGACGCACGCCCATCACATCCAGTAATGTTTCAAATAGCGAGTACACATAAACCGGCTTGCGTATAAAGCCATCGAGGCCGTAGGTATCGCGCAATTCTGCATCGAAGGCCATATCCAGCGTGGTGGTCATAATCACTTTCAGCGGCGCGAATGCCGGCATTTCCCTGATCGCCCGCGCCAGACTCATGCCATCCATGCCCTCAATCTGCTTATCAATCAGAATCAGATCATAGGGCTGGCCGGCCTCCAGCATATCGTGCAGCAATTTCAGCGCATCCTGGGCGCTGCTGCAGGTATCGCACGCTGCCCCCCAGCCTGTCAGCAGCCCGTCCAACATGGCCCGGTTGCTGGCATTATCATCCACCGCCAGCACCCGCCAGCGGGCAAAATGCTCGGCAAAGTGATGCGGCCCGTCCGCAATCGCATCCGATTTTTCCAGTTCCAGATCGAAATAAAAACGCGAACCTTTGCCCACCTCACTCTCCACGACAATCTCGCCACCCATCATCGCCACCAGGCGTTTTACAATCGCCAGGCCCAGGCCGGTGCCGCCATGTTTGCGCGTGTCGGTGCCATCGGCCTGCGTAAACGATTCAAACAGCCGTTGCTGATCATGCTCTGAAATACCGCGTCCACTATCGGCCAGCTGAAAACGTACGCGCGCCACCATGTCCGTTTCAGACTGCAGGTCAGCTGAAATAATGATATCGCCCTGCTCGGTGAATTTCACCGCATTGGACAGCAAATTCAGCATCACCTGATGCAAACGATCAGAGTCGCCTATCAACAAACGGGGTAACAGCGGGATGCCTCTGGCGATTAACTCCAGCCGCGACTCATCCGCATTGACCTGGCGGGCAAATAGGTTGGCCACATGCTCAATCACGTCATTGGGATTGAAGCTGACCCGTTTCATCTCCATCTGACCGGCTTCAATCTTGGAAAAA